>NZ_AKJJ01000151.1:0-21212 GCF_000282395.1 Pseudomonas sp. GM55
GCCGTAAGGGCGAAACCATAAGTCGCCGTAACCAAAATAATGGATATGTACTCAGTCAGGCCGCATTCGCGAGCAGGCTCGCTCCCACAGAAGAACAGAGCAAAAGCAGATCGGCGTACACAACCCCAGTCAGTGACGATTCATGGCTGCAAAGCCTGGGGCCCGGTGGACTGTGCTTTCGGCGGCCCCCCGGTGTCCTCGAGAGAGGCTTTCTCGGCCACGAACTGCCAGTCCTTGTAGCTGGCCATGCCGTTGAAGTCCGACCACTGGCTGGGAAAATTCGCCTGCTTGAGCGGCTTCTCCGTGGACGGGCAATACACACCGCTGATACGTCCGTCGATACCGCGAATCAGCTCCCATTCGCCACCGGTCATCGGCTCCGGGTACAACTGCCGGATATGGTGCCTGGCCGACGGAAAACGCTCGTCCTGCAACAGGTCCGCGAGTTCTTTCGGGTACTGGGCCGCACCGGGCGAACTGCGATAATAGCTGCGCAGCGCCTGGGCATACTGCGTACCGACCCAGAGCAACTGGTTTTCGCGATCCCGGCGCGCGGCGGTGGCCCACAACTCGCCGGCACTTGCCAGGCCCATGCCCATCACGACGATCAGAAACAGCACACCCAGGTAGGTGAAGCCGTCCTGGCCCGAAGGCTTACCACTCGGAATAAAGGCTGCCATCACGTGCCCTCCCTGAGGCCCCACTCTTGATATCAGCCACCCCGCCCGCCACGCCATCCGGTGGCGCGACCACGACCCAGGCGTCCTTGCGCTCGACAATCGGGTCCAGCGGCAGGTTACGCAGGTAGCGCAGTTCGACCAGCTGTACGATGGAGTCGGGATAACGCCCGGTGTCCCCATAATAGTGATCCAGCGCCTCGCGCATGGACGACAGGCTCTGGTGCAGGGTGGTCTCTTTCGAGGCCTCCAGACTGTTGAAGTAGCGTGGCAAGGCAATCGTCATCAGGGTCGCGATGATTGCCAGGACCACCATCAGTTCAATGAGGGTAAAACCCTTTTGCCGACGCATATGCTCACCACTCTCGATAGGCGACGCCGTTGAGACCCTTGCCCCGGGCCTTGGAGTAAACGTCAAAGACGTCCTGGCCCTCCCGCGGGTTCTCAGCCGAACTGTCATAGGAACGCAGGCCCCAGCCACCATCGTCGTCACGCTTGACGGTGGCCAGCGGGTCACGAGGGATGCGCCGCAGGAAGTAGAACTTGGCCCCCTTGGCGCTGCGCACGTCACGCACACCATCGACCAGCACTTTCAGGTTCGGCGGGTAGCCGTTGCTGTCGAGCGTCTTCTCGATGTAACCGGCGTCGAAGGCGCGTTTGTAGGCGTCGATGCCATCACGGATCTGGTACAGCGCGGTCCGCAGTTCCTGCTCTTTGCCCCGACGCACCACGGTCTCGGTCAGCGGTGCGGCCATGCTGGCCAGCAAGCCCACCAGGGCGAGCGTCACCACGACTTCGATCAGGCTGAAACCACGTTGCGAGGCGTTCATGATCAAGGCTTCCCGACAGTAACCGTAGTGGCGATCGGTGCGCTCATGGGGTTCGTCTGAACCGTCGTGCTCATCGAGCGATCCGGTGCCTGGATGTGCATGCTGGTTTCGGTACCGGTCGAGAACTCCATGTCCGACGGGCTCTGGTACGGCAGGTTGCGCACGATCCGCGGGGTGATCGACAGCACCAGTTCGGATTTGCTGACGTCGTCCTTGTTGCTGCCGAACAGGCGGCCCAGGCCAGGAATGTCGCCAAGGCCAGGGATCTTGTTACCGCTGGCGCCGTGGTCGTTGCGCACCAGACCGGCGAGGATCTGGGTTTCGCCATCATGCAGACGCAAGGTGGTCTGGGCATTGCGGGTATCGACCTGGACCGGAATGGTGCCCTGAGCGGTCGGCGTCAGCGGCGTGGCGTTACTGACTTCCAGCGCGACCTTGATCGCCACTTCGTTGTTCAGGTGCACGATCGGTTGCACTTCGAGCTTGAGACCGACGTCGAGGTAGGTCACGCTTTCGGTGATCACCGGGCCCTGGGTCGAAGGCACCGAGGTGGCGCTGATGATCGGCACGCGCTGACCGATGTGGATGCGCGCCTGTTCGCGGTTGCTGACCCGAATGACCGGGCTGGCCAGGGTGTTGATGTCCTTGTCCTGGGCATTGATCTTGGCCTGTGGCGATGGCGAGATAGTGATGCGGCTGGAGTCGATGCCCTTGAGTTGATCGAGAATGGTCACCGCCGATCCGTCGCTGTTGACCACACCAAAGGTGTTGGGCCATTGCAGGCCAAGGTCGAGAATGCGTTGGCGGGCGACTTCCATCACTTCCACTTCCAGCACCACTTCCGGGTTGGACTGGTCCTGGGATTGCAGGAGTTTTTCCGCCATGCGCACCGCGTCACCGGTATCGCGCATGGTCAGGGTGTTGAGGCGCTCATCGACGAACACGTCGCGGGTCTTGAGCATGGTCTTGATCATGTTCAGCGCCGTGTTGGCATCGATGCTGGTCAGGTAGAAGGTGCGCATCACCAGCTCCTGATAATCCTTGAGCTTCTGCGGTGAATCCGGGTAGATCAGCAAGGTGTTTTCATTCACCACTTTCTGATGCAGCTGATTCTGTTGCAGCAGCAGCTCCACGGCGTCTTCGATACGTACATCGCGTACGAAGATCGTGGCTTTCATGTCCGGGCGCAGATCCTTGTCGAAGATGAAGTTCAGGCCGGCGACCTGGGACAGCACTTCGAAAATGGTTTTGAGGTTGGCATCGCGAAATTCCAGGGTCACCGGCCGGTCCAGGCGCGTGCGCAGCTGCGGGTACTGCACCACGTTGCGGCTCTGCACCAGGCGGATGCTGTCTTGCAGCTCCAGGGCACCTTCGTTCTTCGGGTCCAGTTCGAGAATCTGTTTGACCTGGCGGTCGGCACCGTAGATGTCCCCGCGACGCAGGTCGCCACGGGCCAGTTCGAGTTTCTCGTCCATGCTGCGCAGGTAGTCCAGCTGGCGCAGGGAATCCTGGGCACGACGGTTGTTCGGTTCGATGTTCAAGACCCGGCTGTAAGTCATGCGGGCCCCGGCGAAATTACGCTGGGCCCGGTCCATGTCGGCCTGGGTCAGCAGCGCCGTCACGGCGCGGGCCCGACCGTTGTTGAGGGCCATGTGCAGATCGGTATCGCGAGGGTTTTCACGCAATCCCTGTTCGATGCGGGCCAGACCGGCTTCGTACTGTCCCGACTCCATCAGGGCGGAAGCTTCGTCCCTGGCCACCTGCGCCGAGCTGCATGCGGCCAGCCCTGCGCACAGACACAGGCTCATCAGCAAACGGGATTGGTTCATTCCGTACTCCCCACAGACAAAGTCTGAGCTAAATGCAGAGGCAGGTAGACCAGGCTCAGTTCCTCATCGGAAATCCGCTCGATCCGCCAGGTTTCGTCGATGACATCCCCTTTGCGCACGACGTAGATTTTTTCGCCGCTCTGCAAAAACACCTGCAGATCGGAACGGTCATCCAGCCTGCCGACAAACTGGAAGGGCAACGGCGGTGCAGTGGGGACTTGCACCACCGGAGTAACGATTACCGATTGTTCAGTGACGGTGCCGGAGGCCGGTGCCGCTTTCCAGCTATGGGCGGCGAACAGGTCGCCTGCCGGGCTCAGGTCCTTGATCGGCGCCACCGCCGCGGCGGTCGATGCCGTCGCCGATGCGCCAGGTATCTTGCCCTTGGCTGGCGTGGTTACGGCGGCCACCGCAGGGTCACTGTCGTCAGCCTGTTTGAAGTATTCGGGGAACCAGGCGAGCGCTGCCGCTACACCGAAGAACGCCACCCAACCCACCACTCGTTTGGTAGTCATCATGACCTCGACAGATAAAGGGTCATGCGGATCCGCCCGGTCAGGTCGGTATCGGCGATGTTCTTGCGCTGGAATTCCACATCCTCCAGCACCACCGCCGGCAACTGGCCAAGCAAGGCGTGCAGGAAACGCCGCAGTTGCGGATAGCTGCCACGTACCGGCAGCAGAATCTGATAACGGGCCAGGTGCGTCTTGGGGTCCACGCCCAGGGAGTATTCACCCCGGGACAAGGTGATGCGCTCCTGGGCGGCCAGGGCGTAGATCTTGTCGATGGCCACAGTGGCCTGAGGCTGGGACGGTAACTTGCTGCGAAAGTCGTCGAGCTGACGCTGCGGCACAACCGGCGCAGCCACGGTGCCGTCTTCGACCTTGGCCAAGTACTCGGTGGCTTCGCGGGTCTGCTGGTTGAGGCTTTGCAGCGACTCCCAGTCCGGCAGCAACCCGACCAGGCCATAGCTCAGCGCCAGCACCAGCATGCCCAGCCCTGCCAGCCCCGGAACGCCCAGGCCTTGCAGGTATTCGTGGACGATCAATTTATGGATTTGCATCGCCGATCTCCCAGGTAGCGGACAGGTTGAACTGCACCGGGTGTTCCGGCACGTTGGCGACAATTTCGTGGCTCAGCAGCGACACGTCGGACAGTTCATCGCTGGCTTCGAGGCGGCGGTGGAAATCGAGCATGGCGTCCAGGTCCAGCGCCTCGGCGCTGATCCGCACCTGGCCTTTGCGGGCATCGGGGGTCAGGCTCAGCAGGGCAATGTTGTCCCGCGGCATGGCTTCGAGGGTGGCGAACAGGCGCTCCCAAGGGCGGCGCAGCTGCTGTGAGACCTTGCGCATTTCGGCCAGGTTCTGTGCCTGCTCGCGTGTTTCCGCCGGGGTCAGGCTGACCTTGCTGCCGTTATCGCCGGTGAGCACCCGCTGTGTGGTTTGCAGGTGGCCTTGCTGTTGTTCGGCCTCGTTGCTCAGGTGCTGTTGCACCAGCAGGCAAGTCAGTGTCAGCACTACACCACCGGCCAGCAGGCTCCAACCCAGAGGACCGGAACGGCGGCGCGGCTGAAAGTCGAGCATCAGGGGGCGCATGTCAGGCCACCGCCCGAGACATGACGTACAGACAATCGCGTACGGCTGTCCGGTCCTCTTCGAAGGTACGCAGATGCACACCTGGCACCTCAGGGTGCGAATCGATGCGCGCCGGTGCATGCAGGTAGACATTCAACGGCCGATCGCTGGTGGATGCCTGCAACTGGTTTTCACGGCCGATCAGTGCGCTCAGCGCGGCATCGCTGTCGCTGCTGCCCACCGAACGCACCGAGGTCCAGCGCCCCTCCCGGGCCAGCAGCAACACGCTGCGTACCGGTTCAGCGACCACGAACAGGAAGTCTCCGGCATCAAAACTTTTATCGAAATGGTTGAACGCCGCCATCAGGTACGGCTGCACCGAACGCAGGCGCAGTCCGCGAGCGCTGACCAGGGCGCGCAGGCGTTCGAGCAGGTCCTGTGGCAGCGCGGTGGCGATACGGTCGTAACCGGCGGGTTCGGCCGAAATCACCAGGCTCCAGGGTTGCGTCGGGGCACCGTAGAGGTCTTCGAAACACAGTTGGGCGAAGCCGAGCAATTCGGCCGGGCTGCTGATCTGCTCGCTCCAGGGCACCAGGCAATAGCGGCTGAAGTGCCCGGAGATCACCACGGTCAGTTCCGCCCTGGCAACGGTGTGTTCGGCCAGTAAACGGTCGAGGGTGTCGAGGGCCACCGTCCACGCCTGGAAGCCTTCGTCGATGTAGCCGACGCTGCCCAGCCAGTGGGTTGCACTGCCTTGCCGCTGGCCCAGGCCGACACCGCTGGCGCCGAGCACGGCGACAAATTGCTCACGAGATAAAAGTGACACGATTGATCTCCTCGAGAGTGGTCCGGCCTTTTTCCACCATTTCCAGCGCCGACTCGCGCAGCAGACGCAAGCCACGTTTGCAGGCATGGGCCTTGATTCTGGAAATGGGTTGGCGCTCGACGATCATTTGCCGCAGTTCGTCGTCCAGGTGCAGCAGCTCGGCAATCGCGCTACGCCCGCGATAACCGGTACCGCGGCAGTGCCCGCAGCCCTTGCCGTGGACGAACTGGAAGTGAGCGACCTTTTGCGGATCGAGCCCCGAGACCTCCAGCTCTTCGACTGTCGGGCTGTACGGGGCGCTGCAACTGGCGCAGACCAGGCGGATCAGACGCTGGGCCAGCACGGCATTGAGCGCCGAGACCAGGCTGTAGGGGTCGATTTCCATCTGGGTGAAACGGCTGATCACGTCGAACACGTTGTTGGCGTGAATGGTGGTGAACACCAGGTGACCGGTGAGTGCCGATTGCACGGCGATCTGTGCGGTGTCCGGGTCGCGGATTTCACCGACCATGATCTTGTCCGGGTCATGACGCAGGATCGAGCGCAGGCCCCGGGCGAACGTCAGGCCTTTTTTCTCGTTGACCGGGATTTGCAGCACGCCCGGCAATTGATATTCCACCGGGTCTTCAATGGTGATGATCTTGTCCACGCCGTGGTTGATCTCGGTGATCATCGCGTAAAGGGTGGTGGTCTTGCCGCTACCGGTAGGCCCGGTCACCAGCACCATGCCGTAGGGTTCGGCGGCCAGCCGGCGCAGCTGACGCAGGGTTTCGTCTTCAAAGCCCAGGGCCTGCAGTTGCACGCCACAGACTTTGTCGGCGAGGTCCTGTTTGTCGAGTACCCGCAGCACCGCGTCTTCGCCGAAGATGCTCGGCATGATCGACACCCGGAAGTCGATCTGCCGGCCGCTGATGCCGATCTTGAAACGACCATCCTGGGGCACGCGCTTTTCGCCGATGTCCAGTTCGGCCATGATCTTGACCCGGGAAATCACCTGCTCGGCGAACTCGCTGCCCTGGATCTTGCTGATGTTGTTGAGCACGCCGTCAATCCGGTACTTGATCACCAGGCCACTGCCGGTGGTGCCGAGGTGGATGTCGCTGGCATGCATTTTCAGCGCGTCGTACAGGGTCGAGTTGACCAGCTTGACCACCACGCTGGCGTCTTCGCTGATGCTGGTCAGGGACAGGCTTTGCACGGTATCGATCTCGGTTCCGGCCTCGGCCTGAGCGTTGAGCGACTCCACCGCATGGAAGCTTTCTTCGTGTCGCGCCAGGTAGGCCTTCAGGTCATCGGCATGCACCAGGTACAGCGGCGCGCCGTGCAGGCACTCATCGATCCAGGCCAGGCGCGCACTGTCGAAAGGGTCAGCGAACACACCGATGACCGCATCGTCATGGCGCAGCAGGATGAATTCGCGCTTGAGGCATTGGGCCAGGGTCACCCGGTCGAACACCGGGGTGGAACTGAACAGGCTGTCGGTGTCGAGCACCGGGTAATGCAGGGTTACACCCAGGCACTGGATGAAAGGCATGGGAGCCAATCCACTCAACTCCCCAAGGGTGTCCAGCATCCGCTCGCCGGAACTGGTGGCCTGGGCCCGGGCCTGGGCCAGTTGTTCACTGGTAAAACGAGTCGGTACACATTCCTGTTGCGCCGGTTCTACAACAAGGGATAGACGGTCCATGGCATGCTCTCCAACGCCCGGGGCTTTGGGCCCTGTCGGCGCGACGAGCAATTTCGGCGGCGGCCGGAACGGCTTGTCGCGCCACTACTCCCCGGTGAGCAATTGTTCGTCGTCCGGTGCCTTGGAGGCCGATGTACTTTTTCGGCGATCTGCAAGCACCCAACTACCGTCGTACAACTGCAGCGGGAAACTTTCGGTCCTGCTCTGGCGTCGTTCGACGAATCCTTCGGAGGTGCTCACACCCGGTCTGGGTTCGCGCTTCCTGCCCAGAAGATCAAGCACTGCACGGGCCAATTCCGCCAGTGGAAACGGCTTGAACAGGATATGGCTGACTCCCAGTTGCCGGGCCCTCTCGCAAACTTCTGCGGTTGGATGCCCTGTGATCAGCACAAAATGACAACTCCTGTTCTGGCGGACGGCATCGAGCACCTGAAAGCCTTCCATATCGGGCAAGCGGTAATCGAACACCATCACATCGGGCGCGAAATCGTCGGCTTCGGCGATTCCTTGTGCACCGTCGTGAGCAATCCGGACTTCCAGTGCTTGCGCCTGCAGGTAACCCTGGAGGTTTTCCGCCAGCAACTGTTCGTCATCAACAACCAGTACTTTGTTCAACAAGGTCGACTCCTTGAAACCGCAGGTCCGGGTTTTGAACCTGACTGAGTGCGTGCCTTGACAGGGCTTATGCACACTTCACGCCAGGCTGAGCGCCGGTAATGTCAGGTCTTCATGCCCTTGAATTTAAAAACAATGCCTTCTCGTACAGGCATTCCATCTCCCCAAACAAGGGGAAAGCGATCGGATCGGCATTGACGTTTTTCCCCCACTTTTGGGGAAACCCCCTATTCATCGTCAATCCGCTCGATTCGATTGCGCAAGCGCAATGGCGCCAATGCCCTCATTCCGGTTAAGCGTAGACGCGCGGTTTCGACAGTGGAAGCGTCTGCACCGGGCGCTACCTTGATCAGGATATGCCGGGAGCGAATGCTGCCTGCCGCCCGGCCCTGATCCTCCAGGTACTCGGCGAAGTAGCGCTCCAGGCATAACCGGGAAATTTCCTCGCCATTTGCCTGCGCCGCGGCAGGGCCATTGCTGCACCACGCCACGGGTACCCACAGTGTCCACAGGACGAGCAAAGGGTTGAGTTTCATGATCGGCCTCCCGTCAGGGCGTGGCAGCAATGGGTTTGTAGGGGGCGACCAGATAGAAGCGCTGGTCCGGCAGATCCACCGTGACGATATGGGCACCGCTCAAGCCCAGGCGGCGCCCAGGACCAAAGCTCATCAATGGCGTCAACCCGGTATCGAAGTCACGCAGGCCTTCCAGGGCACTGACCAGCTTGCCGCGGCTGGCATCCCGCCCGGCCTGCTTCATGCCTTCGCTGAGCAGCATCATCGAACTGAACGCGCCCACTTGCAGCACCGCGTGCTGGCCACCGAGGCCCTGGTGTTCGCGCAATTGGGTCAGGGCCAGGCGTCCGGCCAGGGTCCAGTCGCTGGGCACGAACGGATAGGCCAGGAACACCCGCCGGGAAAACCCACTGGGCACCTGCATCAGATTGCCCGCCACCTGGTTCGAGGTGGCGAACAGGTAAGGCACCTGCCCCGCCGTTTGCAAGCGCTCGGCCAGTCGACTGAAGCCGCTGCTGCTGCCCAGGTAAAACACCGAGCGCGACCCCAAGGGCAATTCATCCCCGGTCGGGTCATAGGCTTGCAGACGCACCTTTTGCCAGGCGTGCCCCTGCAAGTACCGGCTGAGTTCCTGCGCCGCCAGCCGTTGGCCGGATTCGTCCGGATAAGCGATCAGCGTCGGCCCCTGAAGCACCCGCAGGCTGGCAGCGGCGTAATCGGCCAGGGCGATCAATTGCTCGCGAAGCCCCGGCAGCGGTTCGAATATCTGCGGGCTGGTGTGAGGCGTGCCCTGCAAGGACAGCGGCCCGATCAGGGGAATGCCGGCCGATTCCAGACGCGCGGCAAGGTCCATGTCCAATGCTGGCGCCAGCGGTGCAATCAGGGCAAACACCTGTTCCTCATCAATCAACCGGTCCAACGCCTTTTCGGCACTGGCGCGGTCGGTGCCGGGGTCGAGGATGGTCAGGCGCAGCTGCCGGCCATGAATTCCGCCCGCCTCGTTGATACGCGCCACGCAGCCGTTGAGCACCGCCGCCACCGTGGCACCCTCCTCGCTCAATGGCCCGGCACCCGGCAACAATGTGCCCAGGTGCAGGCTGTCAGGGCTCAGGCCCGGATCGCGGTCTTCGGCCAGACGCTTGAGGTACGCCGTGAGGTTGTGTTGATCGTTCATCGACAACACGAACCGTGGCATCGTCGGATCGAGCCGATTGTTGCCGGGGTCGCGCCCCTCCTGTACCGCCCGCGCCAGGGTGCTGTCGCTATAGGCCGGATAACTGCGGCCGTTGACCTGCTGCTGGCCATGAGTGCTGGCCAGCCGCGACCAGCTCAGGTCCGGCGCTCGCACCCCGCCTTCCGGACGACCGAGGCCGTCGTCGCCATGACAATTGGCGCACGGCAGGCCGGTGGCCGGCAGCACCCTGTTGGATACGCCAACCCGGGCCATGATCGGCTCGCCACTGGCCGACACACCTTCGCGGTACAACCGCTTGCCGGCACTTTCGCTGAGGCTCAGCGGCAGCGCCTGGGCGCTGAGCGTAAGGCTCCCGAGGAGCAGCAGGCCAAGGACCAGGGCAGTATTCATGGCCATGGCTCAGCGACCGGCCACAGGCATTGTCAACAACCCAAGGTCCGTTTGCGCCTTGTCGCCGGTAAGAAAAAACCAGTGGGGCCCATCGTTGCCCTCTTTCAAGGTGTAAGCCTTGAGTACCACCGGGGTGTCCCGCAGCGGATCACTGGTAAGGGAGATAAAGGAGATGCCGTCGGCCTTGTCGCCCAACGCTTCACGTACTTTCCTGAGCTTGCGGGCAATCTGCGGGCAAGCATCGTTGCAACGGGTGAAAATCACATTGCGAAGCACCACCTGGTCCTGCAACGGCGCGTCGGCGAACCAGTCGATGGCTCTCATGGCTGATGCTCCATGGCGATGGCGGTGTGCTTGGCGTGGGTGTTGCGCTCACCACTGAGCTTTTCGACGGCCCGGGCCAGCTCCGTCGGGTCGGTGAGTCCGTAGTAACGAGTCCAGAAACGGTTGTTGCCGTCCCCCACCAGAATCTGCGGCGAGTGATTCCTGAAGTCACCGCTGTAGGCCAGCCCCTTGAGGGTGGCATCGACCGACTGCGGCGAACCGGTCAGCCAGCTCCAGCCCGGCCCCGTCTGGAAGGCGCGGGCGTAGTCGTTCAGGCGCTGGGGATCATCACGCTGCGGGTCGATGCTGATCGACACCAGTTGCACCTCGGTGCCGACCCGCGCACCCAACTGTTTCTGCACCTTGCCCATGATCGAGGACACCATCGGGCAGACTGTGGTGCAACTGGTGTAGATGAAGCCCATGACCACGATCTTGTGCCTCACCAGGTCCTTTTCCAGGCTGACGACCTTGCCGTTCTGGTCCAGCAGGTCCACGTCGGCAAACTTGATCCGGGTAGTCTCCGGGCTGGCCTTCCCGGCTGCCATGTCGTGCCCGTCATGTTCATCCGACGACTGAGCCAGCGCCTGGCCGATACCGATGGCCAACAGACAGAACGTCAACAGGCCGCGATGTGCGAATCGGTTCATGTCAGCTTCCTCTTGGTGGGTATCGCCGGGTATGACCCGAACGCTGGCAATGGTCTTGTCGTTGAAACTCGCACCGAGGGCCGCCGCCCGCACGTGCAGGTACCGGGCACCGTTCTGGTCGAGGGTCATCGGGGGTTTCACAAATATCGTCGCTTGCGCTCGCAACGTGCAGCAGTACTGGCAATCCCGATGCCGGGCACCGACGTCACCAACAACGGCATATCAATCAGGGACGGGGCGTGGGATATGCCGATCATAGTCTCGGGCCTCGTTGCGGATCATCCGGGATGAGCTTCTCGATAAATCGTCCAGAGCAATCCGCATGCCACAAAAAATTACTTTATTAATCATCTAGTTATAATAAAGACTTGGTAAACCGGGGGGATATTCCCCACCCAATCCCCCACTTTCTCGCTGGGGCCACTTTTCCCCACTATTGGGGAAAACCGCCCCGGGGTTTCGATCACAGCGGCGCATCCGCGGACAACCCCTGCAAACGCCGATACTGGTTCAGCACGCTGGGCACATAACGCTGGGTTTCGGCGAACGGCGGGACCACGTTGCCCCGGCTGAGCACCGCTTGCGGACCGGCGTTGTAGGCCGCCACGGCGAGGCGGATATCGTTGTCGAACATCGTCATCAGGCGCTTGAGATAACGGGCGCCACCCTGGATGTTGGCCTTGGGGTCGTAGACGTTGGTCACGCCCATTTCGCGGGCGGTGTCGGGCATCAATTGCATCAGCCCGCGAGCGCCCCTGGGTGAGGTCGCGCGGGCGTTGTATCTGGATTCGGTCTTGATCACTGCGTGCAGCAGCGCCGCCGGGAGTTCGTTGGCCGTGGCCGCCGCCGACACCAGCTCGGCATAGGGTTGCGCGGCGATCATCTGCGGTTGCTGGTCGAGGCTGACGACCGCCGCATCGGGTTCATGGATCACCCGTTCATAGTGGCGTCCGGGGCGGTGGACATTGGACAGGACGTAGCTGCCATTGGCGTCCACGGAAACAAACACATCGGCCTGTGCGGCGCCGGTCAACACAAGCAGACCCAGCAACCCGGTGGTGAGTGATTTCATTGTTATACCTCCCCTTTCCGGCCCCGAAAAATGGGGGTATTGCCCCAATGGCCAGTCGTGCAACAGCCATACGCAAGCACTGTGCCGTAAGTGAGAAGGCCCGTAGCACGGGGGGTGCAGATGGATCGCCAAACGTGAGCATGGCAATTGCATGCGTATGTATGACAACTGTGCCGCCGACTGTGTGAGGTCATCATGATTCAGCGACTGTGTTATGCCCGGCGGACCCAAAGCGGGTTCACCCTGCTCGAACTGTTGGTGGTGCTGGTGGTGCTGGGGTTGTTGGCTGGCATCGTGGCGCCGAAGTATTTCGCCCAACTGGGTCGTTCTGAAGTAAAAGTGGCCAAGGCGCAAATAGAAGGCTTGAGCAAAGCCCTGGACCTTTATCGCCTGGAGGTCGGCCATTACCCGTCGACCGAACAGGGTTTGCAGGCGCTGGTCACTGCCCCCGCCGACGAACCGCGCTGGACCGGCCCATACCTGCAGAAAAAACTCCCGCTAGACCCGTGGGGCCACAACTACACCTATCGCTACCCCGGTGAAAACAGCGAGTACGACCTGCTGTCCATGGGCAAGGACGGACAACCCGGCGGCGAAGGCGAGAACGCCGAAGTCACCAACTGGAACTGACGGGAACGGCGACCATGCGTTTTCATCTCAAAGCCGTCGGCAAGGCAGGTGTCGTGTCAATGACTGTCGAGGCACCGGGGCACAGCGAAGCCAGGCGCATCGCCGAAGACCAGGGCCTGCGCGTCGTCAGCCTGCACGCCGAGCGACATTGGCGCGCGTTACCCCTGCACAGGCGCGAGACGTTCAACCTGGTGTTGTTCAGCCAGGAACTGACCACATTGCTCAACGCCGGCCTACCGTTGATCGACGCACTGGAAAGCCTGGCGGAAAAAGAAACCGCGCCACAGGCCCGTAAAACCTTGAGCGAGCTGGTGCGTTTGCTTTACGAGGGCAAATCGTTTTCCCAGGCCTTGAGTCAGCTGTCGGCCGTTTTCCCTCCGTTGTACGTTGCGCTGGTGCAATCCAGTGAAAAGACCGGTGCCGTGGGCGATGCCCTGGGCCGATATGTCAGCTATCGCCAGCGCATGGACGAAGTTCGCCAGAAGATCATCAGCGCGTCGATCTACCCCATGCTGTTGCTGGTGGTGGGCGGGGGCGTGGTGTTGTTTTTGATGGGCTATGTCGTACCGCGCTTCAGCCTGGTATTCGAAGGGCTGGGGTCGAACCTGCCATGGATGTCGCAGATCCTGATGAGCAGCGGCATGTTCCTTCACGCCCACCAGGGCGAATTCTTCGGTGGTTTGCTGGTCATCATCGTCGCCCTCGTCCTGCTCCAGCGCCAACCGGCCTTTCGTCGGGGGCTGGACCGCCTGATCGAAAAACTCCCCGCGGTGCACCAGCGCATCTTCATGTATGAGCTGGCGCGTTTCTACCGTTCGCTGGGGATTCTGCTGCAAGGCGGCATTCCCTTGGTCACCGCCATGGGCATGGTCCGTGGCCTGCTCTCCGTCGCCTCCCGCGCGCGCCTGGACCAGGCGTGCGAACGGGTGCGCGAGGGGCAGTCACTCTCTACCGCGCTGGAACTCAACCACCTGGTCACCCCCGTGTCGCTGCGCCTGCTGCGCGCCGGCGAGCAGTCCGGCAACCTCGGGCAGATGATGGAGCGCAGCGCCGACTTCTACGACGAAGAAATCAGCCGCTGGATCGAATGGTTCGTGCGGCTGTTCGAACCCTTGCTCATGACCTTCATCGGCCTGTTGATCGGGGTAATCGTGATCCTGATGTACATCCCGATTTTCGAGCTGGCCTCAAGCATCCACTGACCTTATGCAACAGGGCCGCGCTGCCCGTTGCACTTTTTCAACCGCCAATTGAATAAATCAGTCCGACGAGGTGTTTAACAAGTTCCCATGGGAAGAAAGCAGTACGTAGCAATGTTCAGCAACGTTCCAATCTGAATAAGAGACGGAGAACGACATGCACATCAATAAGCTTTTACTCGCAGTAGCTATTGGCGCGGTTCTGTCGGCGTCTACCGTACTGATTCCGGACAACCTGTCCGGGGTATCCAGTGCTCATGCCAAGGAAGGGGGTAGTGGCGGCGGCGGTGGTGGTGGCGGCAGTGGCGGTGGCGGCGGCAGTGGGGGCGGTGGTGGCGGCAGTGGTGGTGGCGGCGGCGGAAGTGGCGGTGGTGGCAGTGGTGGCGGTGGTGGCGGTGGTGGCGGTGGCAGCGGCCACGGTGGCGACCATGGCAGCAACAGCGGCCATGGCAGTGCCAACAGCGGTTCGGGCCACTCCGGATCGGCTTCGTCCTCAGGACGCAGCGGCACCCATGATGAACCCGGGGATGACCGTGGCGTGCATCGGGCTGGTGAAGTCGGCGACGATCGTGGCGTTCATGCCAATGGCGAAGTCGGCGATGACCGAGGCGTTCATGCCAACGGTGAAGTCGGCGATGACCGAGGTGTCCATGCCCAGCCAGGGGATGACCGTGGTGTCCATGCCCAGCCAGGGGATGACCGTGGCGTCCATGCCCAGCCAGGGGATAAACGGGGTGTCCATGTCGAGCCCGGCGATGACAAAAGGACCTGATTCCAACTGATCCCCATACAACACAGAACCCTGTGGGAGCGGCGCACCGCCGCTCCCACAAGCGATTGTGTGAACCACCTGCTTACACCCCACCCTCAACCCGATCCAGCCGCTCGCGCAAGAACTCAACCAGCGCCTGCACCGGCCGCGAACTCTGCCGGTGTTGCGGATAGACCGCAGACAACGTCAGCGGCTCCGGCCGGAAATCTCCCAGCACCTGCACCAGCCTTCCATCCTTCAGTGCCGAATCGACAATGAACGTCGGCAAATACGTGATCCCCAGCCCGGCGATGGCCGCATCCTTGAGTACCTCGCCATTGTTGACCCGCATCCGCCCGCTGACATTGACAGTCAGCGGCTTGCCCTGCCCCGCAAAACGCCATTGCACCTGTCGACCATGGCCGTACGGCAAACAGTCATGACCGTGCAAATCCTCAGGTTTGAGCGGAATGCCGCGTTCGGCCAGGTACGTCGGGCTGGCGCAATACACCCGCTGGATCGACGCGATCCGCCGGGCAATCAACGTCGAGTCCTCGAGCGTGCCGATGCGCAACGCCAGGTCGTAACCCTCACCCAGCAAATCCACAGGCCGATCGCTCAAATCCATCTCCACTGTCACATCGCGATAGCGCTGCAAAAACACCGGCAGCAGGCACCCCAGATGCGCCAGTGCGAACGACAGCGGCGCACTCACACGAATCGTCCCCCGTGGCTCGGTGGTCTGGCCGGCAATGCCCTGTTCCACTTGTTCGACTTCGCTGAGCAGGCGCAAGGCTGACTCGTAATAGCTTTGCCCTAGTGGCGTGACATCCAGGCGCCGGGTCGAGCGATTGAGCAAGCGCACGCCCAGGCGCTCTTCAAGTTGCATCAAGCGGCGGCTGACAAACTGCTTGGACAGGCCCAGTTGATCGGCGGCAGCCGTGAAGCTGCCGGAGTCCATCACCTGGCAAAAAATACGCATATCTTCGAAGGGGTTCATTGTCACTTCCCGGTTGACAGTTAAACACTTTATAGCCGCTTTTTCCCTTCCAGGCCCCCTATTAATCTGAGTTCACCACAACAGCATTCTCCATCTGCGCGACCTCATTTCCAGCGGAGCATCCCCATGTCTTTTGCCTACGCTCACTTGCTCTCCCTGAGTGCCCTGCTGCTGGCCATCGACGCCCTGCTCTGGCACCTCGCGCCATTCAAGCATCGCGTCAGCCAGGTCGGTGTGCGTCTGGCGCTGTTCGTGCTGTTCAGCGCGGTGCTCATCAACGCCGGCGTCAGCCCGTTGCAGGCGCCATTGTTTGCCGATGATCCCGTGGCGCAGCTCGGGGCTACGGCGCTGGGAATTCTGTGGTGGCTGTACGCCGCACGGGTGCTCACCGAAGTGATCGGCCTGGTGCTGATGCGGCGCATCGGCCACAGCGGCCGGCTGTTGCAGGATGTCATCGGCGCACTGGTGTTCCTGATTGCCGTCGTCGCTGCCGCCGGCTATGTGCTGGAACTGCCGGTGAAAGGCTTGCTGGCGACCTCCGGTGTCGTCGCCATCGTGGTGGGCCTGGCATTGCAGAGCACCTTGAGCGACGTGTTCTCCGGCATCGTGCTCAATACCACCAAGCCGTATCAGGTGGACGACTTTGTGGTGATCGACGGCGTTGAAGGCAAAGTGCTCGACATCGACTGGCGCGCCACGCACCTGCTGACCAGCGCCGGCAGCACGGCGGTCGTGCCGAACTCGGTGGCGGCCAAGGCGAAGATCGTCAACCTCAGCCGCCCGACCAACCTGCACGGCGTGTCGATCAGCATTCAGGTGCCCAACCACATCCGTCCGCGTCGTGTGCTCGATGCCCTGGACCGTACCCTTCAAGGCAGCAGTAGCCTGCTGCTCGATCCGCCGCCGAAAGCCGTGCTCAAGGAAGCCGGCGAAACCATGTCCGAATACGTGGCCAGCGGCTTCATCGCCGAGTTGGGCAAAAAGAGTGAAGTGCGTAATCAACTGTTCGACCTGGCCCATCGGCACCTCGAAGCCGCAGGCATTTCCCGGCAGCCCGATGGCGTGATCGAGCCGTCGACCCGAGCACGGGCCTTGCTCGATGAAGTGAAAGTCTTCCGTTCCCTGAGCGCCGAGGAACGTGATCGCCTGGCGCAGACCATGGTGGCGCAGCAATACGCGGCCGGTGAGGTGGTGCTGGATCTGGAAGAAGTACCAGACAGCCTGTTCGTCATCGCCACCGGCGTGGTCAGCGCCACGGTTCCCGACGGCAGCCTGCAGATCGAAGCCGGGCGCATGGGGCCGAGTGAAGTCATGGGCGAACAAAGTATCCTCGCCGACACGCCGTCCCAGGCACGATTCACCGCCATGACCTCAAGCATCATCTACCGCCTCGACAAATCCCTGACCCGCAGTTGCATGGAGCAACGACGCGAAGTCGACCGGGCGTTGAACAAGCTGCAGGCGGTGCGGCAGCAGAACAGCCGGATGGCGTTGATGGCCAAACCGGTGGCGGTCAGGAAAGGCGGTTTTCTGGGGTGGTTGCAGAGTCGCTGAGCCATTGCCTGCAAAAAACCTGTAGGAGCGAGCTTGTTCGCGAAGGCGGCGAGTCAGTGACATGAATATCGACTGACACTCCGCCATCGCGGGCAAGCCCGCTCCCACAGGTCAGGTCTTACTTCGCGGTAAATTTCGTGTAGCTGTTGATCAGGTTGCGGTAGTTCGGCAGGCGTTCCGACAGCAGGTTGGCCAGGCCTTCCATATCGTTGCGCCAGTCGCCTTGCAGCTCGCAGGCCACGGAGAACCAGTTCAACAGTTGCGCACCGGCGGCCGACATGCGCGCCCAGGCCGCTTGTTGCACGGTGGTGTTGAAGGTGCCGGAAGCGTCGGTCACCACAAACACCTCAAAGCCTTCGGCAATGGCCGACAGGGTCGGGAACGCCACGCACACGTCGGTCACCACACCCGCGATGATCAGTTGCTTGCGGCCGGTAGCCTTGATCGCCTTGACGAAATCCTCGTTGTCCCAGGCATTGATCTGGCCCGGGCGGGCAATGAACGGCGCGTCCGGGAACTGCGCCTTGAGCTCCGGCACGATCGGGCCGTTCGGGCCGCTGTCGAAACTGGTGGTGAGGATGGTCGGCAGCTTGAAGAATTTGGCGATGTCGCCCAGCGCCAGCACGTTGTTCTTGAACTCGTTGGGCGAGAAATCCTGTACCAGCGAGATCAGACCGGTCTGGTGGTCGACCAGCAGCACAACGGCATCGTCTTTGTTCAGGCGTTTGTAAGGAACGTTGCTCATTTGAAACTCCTCGGAGGGTGGTGAGGTGCAGCGTCGACCATGATGGCCGGCGCTTTGTTGAGACTCAGAACGCGAAGCAGGAACAGCCGAAGGCGCCCCAGAAACCGGCGAAGTCACTCACCGGCACATTCGACATACGGGCCTTCTCATGGCTGTGGGTATGCACGGCGCACGGGCCACTGCACTGGTGAACCTGCGCCTGCAGCGGCGCGTTCGGCCGCCAGTGTCCCGGAACCTTCGCCACCGGCGACCAGTCCGGCAGCACCGGCAGGCTGACAGGCCCGAGTTTTTCGAAGTCGCCGGCACCGTAGACAATCTTGCCGCCGACCACGGTCAGTACCGACTCGATCCACTTGATTGCTTCTTCCTCGACGCTGAAGAAGTCCGCGCTCAGTGCTGCCAGGTCCGCCAGTTGCCCGACCTTGATCTGGCCTTTCTTGCCCTGTTCCGACGAGAACCAGGCGCTGCCGTGGGTGAACAGCTCCAATGCAGTGGTGCGCGGCAAACCTTCCTCGTACAGCGCCAGACCGCCGACGGTACGGCCGCTGACCATCCAGTACAGCGAGGTCCATGGGTTGTAGCTGGAGACTCGGGTGGCGTCGGTACCCGCACCGACCGGCACGCCTTCGGCGAGCATGCGCTTGATCGGCGGCGTGGCTTCGGCGGCTTGCTTGCCGTAGCGGTCGACAAAATACTCACCCTGGAACGCCATGCGATCCTGAATCGCGATGCCGCCCCCCAGCGCCCTCACCCGCTCGATGTTCTGCGGGGTGATGGTTTCGGCGTGGTCGAAAAACCATGGCAAGCCGTTGAACGGAATGTCGCGGTTGACCTTCTCGAACACATCGAGCATGCGGCTGATGGATTCGTTGTAAGTCGCGTGCAAACGGAACGGCCAGCGTTGCTCGACCAGATGGCGCACCACGGGCTCCAGTTCGGCCTCCATGGTTTGCGGCAAGTCCGGGCGTGGTTCGAGGAAGTCTTCGAAATCCGCCGCCGAGAACACCAGCATTTCCCCGGCGCCGTTGTGCCGCAGGTAATCGTCGCCCTGGTGCAGCTTCACGCTGCCGGTCCAGTTCTTGAAGTCGGTCAGCTCTTCCTTGGGCTTCTGGGTGAACAGGTTGTAGGCGATGCGCACGGTCAGTTGCTCGTCCTTGGCCAGTTGCTCGATGACCTGGTAATCGTCCGGGTAGTTCTGGAAACCGCCACCGGCATCGATGGCACTGGTGAGGCCCAGGCGATTGAGTTCGCGCATGAACTGACGGGTCGAGTTGACCTGATACTCCAGCGGCAGCTTCGGCCCCTTGGCCAGCGTCGAGTACAGAATCATCGCGTTCGGCCGTGCCACCAGCATGCCAGTCGGCTCGCCATTGGCATCACGCACAATCTCGCCACCCGGCGGGTTCGGCGTGTCGCGGGTGTAACCGGCTACGCGCAACGCGGCGCGGTTGAGCAAGGCGCGGTCGTACAGGTGCAACACAAACACCGGCGTGTCCGGGGCTGCCTGGTTGAGCTCCGCCAAGGTCGGCATACGCTTTTCCGCGAACTGGAATTCGTTCCAGCCACCGACCACCCGCACCCACTGCGGCGTCGGCGTACGGTCTGCCTGATCCTTGAGCATGCGCATCGCATCGGCCAGCGACGGCACACCTTCCCAACGCAATTCCAGGTTGTAGTTCAGGCCGCCACGGATCAGGTGCAAGTGCGAGTCGTTGAGCCCGGGGATCACACAACGACCCTTGAGGTCGATCACCTGGGTGTTCGAGCCACGCAGGGCCATGGCTTGTGCATCGCTGCCGACCGCGACAAAACGCCCGTCGCTGATCGCTACGGCGCTGGCGAGCGGTTTTGCGCGGTCAACAGTATGGAATTGACCATTGAACAGAATCAGATCGGCGTTCATCACGGTTCCTCGTGCAAAGCGGCGGGAGACAGCCAGGGCGCGAACAGGCGCGTCGCCATGGGCATGAACAGGTAGACCACCGACAGCACGATGGTCAGGGTGATCAGGAACGTGGCAACCACGTAGTTGGAGAGAAATGCGTTAAGCCGCAATAACGGCCCCCAGATCAGCGGCACCAGCAAGGTGTGCGGCAAGATCACCAACAGCGTCACCACGGCCTGCTTCCAGCGCGGCGGTGGCGTACCGGCTTCGGCCTGGGGCGAGAACCAGAACTCGTTGAGCGGATTGACTTCGGTCTGGTCGCCATCGGCCAGCATCGGCGCGGCCTCCTCAACCAATGCCTGGCGCTGCGGTGAATCGAGCCAGTTCTGCATCGCCTCGGTCGAGCAAAAGCGCAGCACGCAAGTGTAGGTGTCGAGACCGGCGTTCTTTCCGCGCACCACATCCACGCCCAGGTGCCCGACGCTCTGCGCGGCCACCTTGACGATGTTGCGTAGCCAGGCTGCATAGGGCACTTCAAAACCGGCCTTGACCCGGTGTTTGACGATTAGGGTCACCACCTCATCAGGCCCCGGACTTGCCGGCTCACGGCGATTGGATTCAGACATAACGCAAGGCTCCGGCAAAACGGACATTGAGTGCCAGGCGTCCCGGCCCGGCGATGAAAATGCTGGTGAACACAATCAACAACAGCCAGCCGAACTGGCCTTCGAAGAGTGTCCACTGCGGATGCACGATCAACATCGACACCCACAGAAGAAACAGAATAGGCAAACATGCCAGACGCACCAGTAACCCGGCGACGATCAGCAGCGGGCACACGACCTCGGCGAAAATCGCCAGCACCAGCGTCAGGTTCGCGCCCAGATGGAAAGGGTCTTCGATGTTTTGCAACTCGGCACTGTAGTGAAGCAGCTTGGGCAAACCATGTACCCACAACAGGAACAATCCGCCGCTGACCCGCAGGAACAGCAACCCCCAGTCTTGCGCCCGATCACCGCATCGCGAAGCGTCCATGGCCCACCCGCACAAATGAAAAACCACCGGCGACGAGGCGCCGGGACAGGAGTAGATAGTGCCGGGACGGGGGGAGGAAAAATTGAATGTACGTGCTCTGTTTACGAGAGCGGCTGCGATCTAAAAACCGACACAAAACCCTTGTGGGAGCGAGCCTGCTCGCGATGGCGGGGTGTTGGGCGACGTGTCTTTTACGGGTGTACATATCCGTTGCTGCGGTAACGGCCAC
>NZ_AKJJ01000152.1:0-12698 GCF_000282395.1 Pseudomonas sp. GM55
CCGGCAAGCCGGCTCCTACAGTCTACGCAGGCTCCGCAATCTTCACTGCCTTCAACTGCGCCTCGCGCGCCTGGGCATCCGCCAGGCGAAACAACTCGATCGAACCATCCCAGTGCTCGATCAGCGCGGTGCACGATTCCACCCAGTCGCCGCAATTGAGGTAGTCCACTTCACCGACCTTGCGAATCTCCGCATGGTGAATGTGCCCGCACACCACGCCGTGCAGCTCGCGCTTGATGCATTCATGGGCGATGGCCTCTTCGAAGTCACTGATGAAACTGACCGCGGTTTTCACCTTGTGCTTGAGATAGGCCGACAGCGACCAGTAGCCGTAGCCATATCGCGCGCGCCAATGATTGAGCCAGCGGTTGAGGGTCAGGGTGAATTCGTAGGCCGAGTCACCCAGAAAGGCCAGCCAGCGATGGTAACGGGTGATCACATCGAACTGGTCGCCGTGAATCACGAGCAGATGCCGGCCGTCGGCGGTGACGTGCACGGCTTCGTCCACCAGCTGGATATTGCCCAGAATCAGCTTCGAATAGCGGCGCAGGAATTCGTCATGGTTGCCGGTGACGTAGATCACCTCGGTGCCACGCTTGCTCATGGTCAACAAGCGACGGATCACGTTGGTATGCGCTTGCGGCCAATACATGCCGCCACGCAGTTTCCAGCCGTCGATGATGTCGCCGACCAGGTATATTTTGTCCGCGTGGTAGCTCTTGAGAAACTGCGACAGGTGTTCAGCCTGACAATCCCGGGTGCCCAAGTGCACGTCGGAAATCCATAAAGTCCGTACGCGTTGCTTACGGGTGGGTTTGGCGAGCTCGGCGCTGGTCATGGGCAACCCTCAGGCAAGTTTTGCCAAGTCTGACCCGGCCCGGTTAATGGTCCATGACAGCGCCAAGTCAGTCCTGTGACAACGCTGGCAGGCCCGCTCGGTGTAGACTGACGCCCTGAACCGGGAGACCTGCGATGAGACCGATCCTCACGCTTCGCCAATACAGCCACGACCTGATCGTCCACAGCCACGACCACGCGCAATTGGTGTTCGGGCTTTCGGGTGCGCTGGATTTCGAGGTCGACGGCCATGGTAGCCAGGTGGTCCAACAGAGTTTCGTGGTAGTGCCCTCTGGAGCGCATCACGCTTGTGGCAGCGCCAATGGCAGCCGCTGCCTGGTGCTGGATGTACCCAGCGAACAGTGGGTTGCCCAGTCGTTGGGCGATCACGCCGATTCCAGCCGACGCTTGCTCGACAACGCCGGCCGCCTGCCCCTGGACGCAGGGCAAAGCCAATTGGTCAGCTGGCTGGCGAACAGTCCGGTCGATGATCCGCTGATCGCACAACAAGGCGCGGTGCTGCTACTGGCCAGTCTCAACAACGCCAGGCCAGACGCCGTCGGCGGTCGGCGCCTGCCCTATGCCGCGCTGAATGCACACATCGATCAGTACGCGGCGTACCCGCTGCAGGTGGCCGACCTGGCCCGGGTGGCCGGCCTTTCCAATGCCCGTTTGCATGCACGGTTCGTGGCCGAATGCGGGCAGACGCCGATGGACTACATCCGCAGCCGACGCCTGCACATCGCGGTGAGCTTGCTGCGCAACTCGGCGCTGCCCATCGGCGAGATTGCCAGCCGCGTCGGCTACAACTCCCAGAGTGCCTTCGCGGCGGCGGTGTTGCGCGAGTTCGGGGCATCGCCCGGGAAACTGCGGCGCGAGGCTGGCGACAAAAAACGCTAGTTTGCCGACAGACTCGAGGGGCGATTACGCGCTTCAATGATGCCTCTGTTCGTTTGCCGTTAAGGATTGCAATGACTCCCCGTACTGCCCTAGGCGCCCTGCATATCGGCGCATTGATGTTCGGCCTGACCGGCGTGTTCGGCAAACTGGCTGCTGCGTCACCGGCGATCATCGTTTTCGGCCGGGCCGCTTTTGCCGTGCTCGCGCTGGCATTTTTTGCACGGTTCGCCAGCCAGACACGCTGGCAGAAACTCGAGGTCGTGGACTGGCGTCGACTGCTGCTCAGCGGCCTGTTGCTGGCCGGGCACTGGGTGAGTTTCTTCATTGCGGTGAAAGTCGCGGGCGTGGCGATCGCAACGCTTGGTTTCGCCAGCTTCCCGGCATTTACCGTGATCCTTGAAGGGTTGATCTTCCGCGAGCGCATTCGCGCCAATGAAATTGTGCTGGTGCTGCTGGTCAGTGTCGGGCTGGTACTGGTCACCCCCGACTTTGATCTGGCCAGCGGTGCCACCACCGGCCTGCTGTGGGCCGTGAGTTCCGGATTGCTGTTTGCCCTGCTGTCACTGACTAACCGTGCCAGCTCCGGGCGCGTCCCGCCCGTGCAGGCAGCGCTGTGTCAGAACGTGGTGGTTGCCCTGTGCCTGCTGCCGGTGGCGGCGCCTCAATTGAGCGAAGTGCGCGCCATCGACTGGCTGTGGATCGGCCTGCTCGGTGTGTTCTGCACCGGTGTCGCCCACAGCCTGTTCGTGGCCAGCCTCGCGGTGATCAAGGCACGCACTGCCGCCGTGGTATTCGCCCTGGAACCGGTCTACGGCATCACCGTCGCCTGGCTGCTGTTCAACGAAAACCCGACCCTGCGCATGTTGCTGGGCGGTGCGCTGATCATTGTGGCGATCGTGGTATCCAGCAGGTTCTCAAGTAGCTCAAGCAGGAAAGCCGTTACCGCCGAGGCTGCGTCTCACTGAGTGCGGTCGTTGTGCCCCAGGTCGCGGTCCGGGTCGATCTGGTCGCGGACCCGCTGCTTGAGCACTTTGGCCTCGGGGAAGCCACCGTCCGCCTTGCGCTCCCAGATCTGCACGGCGTCACAGTAGATATGAAAGACCCCGCCGGTGCCCGGCACCAGGGAGACTTTGCCCAGGTCGTCCCCAAAGGTGCTGAGCAGTTCCTGGGCCAGCCAGGCCGCACGCAACAGCCACTGGCATTGCGTGCAATAGGTGATGACGATTTCCGGTTTGCTGGCGGTCATGATGGGACGTAACTCCAGAATTTGACGACGCCGCTATGATAGCCCGGCCGGTGGCTGCAGGGTTGGCGGAACAGGCCGCGCCTCCAACTCGAACACAGGCTCGATCATGGCCGGGGCAGCCGGCGGCTTGTTCTCGTTTGGGCTGATCACGTCCCAACTCGACGCCATGGACAACGCCTCCAGGTTGAGTTGGTATACATCGTCAGCAGCGACCGGGATGGAGCGACTGCTATCGACCCGCTCAAGCTCATCGCTGGCTGGCGGCCCGTCGCAATGCGCAGTGGCCGGTTGCATGACGGGTGGCCACATCACTGGCTCGGTAAAGAGCTCAGCTAGCGGTTCATGTGGCGACGGCAGAATCACTGACGTTGTGGCCTGATGCTGCTGGCGCCAGCGGCGAACAAACCAGCCCAGCGCCAGTAACGCCATCAGCGCTGACACGCCGGCAATCGGCAGCCAGCCCATCCCGGTTCTTTCAGCAATAGCGGTAGCTGGCACCGCTGCATCAGAAGCCATCGGTTGCGTCTTTACCTGCCTGAGCTCCGCCAGCTGGGTTTGCAGCTCGGCCAACTGCCGTTTCTGGCCGACGATCAGCTCATCCTGCTCTTGAAGCTTCGCGTTGAGCTCATCGACCGTGGTTTGCAACGAGTGGTTTTGCAGGACGCTGGCGGCCAGTTGCTCCACTGCTGGATCAACCACGGAGATGTCAGTTTCTGGCGTCGTCCTTGCCACGGGCGACAGCGGTACGACCGGTTGAACACTGGGGAATGCAGACGTCGGGGTACTGGAAAGGGGTTCATCGCTGGCGGGAACAACGCCTGGCGAACCCGGTGGATCGATCAGTACGGTGTATTCGCGTAATAACCGACCGTTGGGCCGATCGAGCTGCACAAGGAAATTCAGGTACGGTTCACTGACCGGCTTGCTGGACGTGACCTGGATCAAGCGGCGGCCACCGCGCAGGATCGGGGTGAACCTCAGGTTGTTGAGGAAAACTACCCGGTCGACCCCGGCACGACTGAACTCGTCTGCCGTTGCCAGGCTCACCGACAGCTCGTTCTGCTCCAGGCCAGCCGCATCCACCAGTGCGATATCGGCACGCAGCGGCTGATTCAGCGCCGAATGCAAGGTGATTTCACCCAGGCCCAGCGCAGGTGTCCATGTCGAGTAAGAGATAGCGGCCCCGGCCAGCAACCACTGAGAACAAACGCGTAAAACCAATCGCCAGCACTTGAGCATGAGCATCCTTGAGATCTACAGAAACTACCCGTACGCGTTCGTACATCCGTTACGAACACGATATCGCCGAGTAGTTCTTATAGTCCGCCCAATACGCTCTCTCGAAAATCTGGCAGTTGGTTATGCCTCAAGATTTTTCGAGGTTCCTCAGGATATGCCCGTGAACCCGCATGCACACCTTCAAGTCCGCCTCATCGACGCCTTCGAACAGTTCGTGACGCAGTTGCGTGGCAATGGTTTCAATTTGTTCGATCAAGGGGCGCGCCGGCGCGCAGAGCACAATTTTCTTCGCCCGGCGGTCTTCGAGCACTGCCTGGCGTTGCACCAGCCCCTGGCTTTCCAGGCTGTCGAGCAAACGGGCCAGGGTCGGGCCTTCGACGCCGACGCTTTGTGCCAGCTCACGCTGGGTCGGTGCTTCATCGAAACGCGCCAGGTGCAGCAGCACCAGCCAGCGCGCCTGGGACAAGCCCATGCCCGCCAGCCGGCGGTCCAGTTCGGCACGCCAGCCGCGGGACATCTGGGCCAATTGCATGCCAAAGCGGTGTTGATCGGTTAACGGCATAAAACACTCATGATCAGACTGAAATAAATTAAAACTAATTATTAGTCAGCTAAGCATGAGCCTCGACTTGAGGCAAGACTTGATCTGTACTGAATCGTTACATCAGCACTGCCGATATCTCAAATCTCGAATTCCGACTGCAAGGCAGCCCGAACGCAGTACAAAACCCCTTCCGGTACCCGCCCCGCGAACAGCGCAGCGATCTCGGAAACCGGCGGCAACTCGCCTTCGCCGTCGAGGAACGCGTCCTGGACTTCCCCCATCAGATCTTCAGGCAGATCCAGCGCCTGTTCCAACGACAACTGCTGCTTGCCGATCGCCTCGGCCAGCATGGTGTAGACATTCTTCTCCGAGCACTGCAATTGACCGGCGATCTGCACCGGCGTCATACCGGCCCGCGCCAGAGTGATCAGCTCGTGGCGCACGTCGGCCACCGCTTTCGGCGCCTCGACCTGGCCGCCGAGCACCTCGAGGAAGGCCTCGCCATAACGCTCCAGCTTGCGCGCGCCGACGCCGCTGACCCTGGCCATTTCCGCCAGCGAGGTCGGCTGGCTGCGGAGCATTTCCAGCAAGGTCGAGTCGGGGAAGATGACGTACGGCGGCACGCCATGTTCTTCGGCGAGCTTGCGCCGCAGGGCACGCAGGGCTTCCCATTGCTCGCGCTCTTCGCCGCGGACCAGTTGGCTTGCCTGGCTCTTGCTGCTTTTCGCCGCGGTTTGCGCCTTGAGATCGCGGCGCAATTCCAGGGTCACCTCGCCCTTGAGCAGCGGCCGGCAACTGTCGCTCAGGCGCAAGCCACCGTAACCTTCAAGGTCGATGTCGGCCAGACCGCGGGCCACCAGTTGGCGGAACAACGAGCGCCACTCGCCCTCCGCCATCGCCTTGCCGACACCAAACACCGAGAGGTGCTGATGGCCGATGCTGCGGATTTTTTCGTTGTCCTTGCCCAGCAACACATCCACCAGGTGTCCGACGCCGTAGCGCTGACCGGTGCGGTAGATCGCCGACAGCGCCTGACGCGCAGGCTCGGTGGCATCCCAGGTCTGCACACCGTCGACGCAGTTGTCGCAATGACCGCAAGGCTCGGGCATGTCTTCGTCGAAATAGGCCAGCAGCGTTTGCCGGCGGCAGCGGGTTTCTTCACAGAGCGAGAGCATGGCATCGAGCTTGTGTTGCTCCAGGCGCTTGTGACGCTCGTCGCCTTCGGAGTTCTGCAGCATCTGCTTGAGCATCACCACGTCTTGCAGGCCGTAGGCCATCCAGGCGTCTGCCGGCAGGCCGTCACGGCCGCCACGCCCGGTTTCCTGGTAGTAGGCCTCAAGGGATTTCGGCAAATCGAGGTGCGCGACAAAACGCACGTTGGGCTTGTCGATGCCCATGCCGAACGCCACTGTCGCGACCATGATCAGGCCTTCCTCATTGAGGAAGCGTTTCTGATGGTAGGCCCGCAGATCGTTGGGCAGACCCGCGTGGTACGGCAGCGCCGGAAAGCCTTGCTCGCTGAGGAATGCGGCGACCTCCTCGACTTTCTTGCGCGACAGGCAATACACGATGCCCGCATCGCTACGGCGTTCAGCGAGGAACGCCAGCAACTGCTTGCGCGGCTGTTCCTTGGGCACGATGCGATAAAAGATGTTCGGCCGGTCGAAGCTCGACAGGAAGCGCTCGGCGTCTTGCAGGTGCAGCCGGGTGACGATTTCTTCCCGGGTGCGCTTGTCGGCCGTGGCGGTCAGGGCGATGCGCGGTACGTCGGGGAACATTTCCGCCAACTGGCCCAATTGCAGATATTCCGGACGGAAATCGTGACCCCATTGCGACACGCAGTGTGCTTCGTCGATGGCGAACAGGGCGATGTTCAGCCCTTGCAGAAATGACAGCATGCGCGGCTGGACCAGTCGCTCCGGTGCCAGGTAGAGCATTTTCACTTCACCGCGGCGGATGCGGGCGGCGAGGTCGCGCTGCTGCTCGGCGCTGAGGGTGGAGTTCAATGCGGCGGCGGCCACGCCCAGCTCTTCGAGGGTGGCGACCTGATCGTCCATCAGCGCGATCAGCGGCGAAACCACCACCGCCAGGCCTTCGCGCAGCAGTGCCGGGACCTGGAAGCACAGGGATTTGCCGCCACCGGTAGGCATCAGGACCAGGGCATCGCCGCCACTGGCCACGCGCTCAATGATTGCACCCTGACGGCCACGGAAACTGTCGTAGCCGAAGATGTCCTTGAGGACGCGTTGAGCCTGTTCGAGCATAAAAACTCCAAAAATCACCGAAACATCCCTGCAAGGCTGGTTCAGAACCCGCAATGCTGCACCGACAAATCGTAAGTGCGCATTGCATGTCGCTTCACATTTAAGCCGTGAAGCCAGCAGGGCATCACAAAACGCGCGAGTATACCCGAGCCCCGTCCGGCAAAGGGCACCGCTGATAAGACACATCGATGCGCAAATATGCCGTGCGGCTGGCCCAAGCGCTCAAGAAGGCCTAGAATTCCCGCATCGAACATTCCCCAAGGTAGCCCTTTAATGTCCTTCGCTGAGCAACTAACCCGCCTGCAAGTCTTCCTCGACGCCGATGAACTGCATGACGAGGCGCTGGACTACGTGGCCGCCCACGGCTACCTCACCGCGCTGTCGATCTGTTCCGAAGCGGTTCCCGAGCGTGAATGGATCGACGCACTGTTCGCCGAAGAGCCGCATTACAGCAGCGAGGCCCAGCGCGAAGAGATCGAAGCCACGCTGATCGGCCTCAAGGCCCACATCGCCCGCCAACTGGCCTCCGACGAAGAGTTCGAGTTGCCGTGCGACCTGGACCTGGGCGATGAACCGGACGATTCCGAACTGCGCGGCTGGTGCATCGGTTTCATGGAAGGCGTGTTCCTGCGCGAAGAAGCCTGGTTCGAAACCGCCGAAGACGAAGTCAGCGAAATGCTGCTGCCGATCATGGTCGGTTCGGGCCTGTTCGACGAGCAACCGGAGTTCTCCGACATTGCCGCCGATGCCAACCTGATGGACGACATGATCGTGCAGATCCCGGAAGCCCTGACCGCGCTGTACCTGCTGTGCAACGCGCCAGACGAAAAGCCGGCGATTCTCAAGCCCCGTCACCACTAAGGCTCTGCCTATGGACACCCCCATAGGCAACCGCCCCCTGATGTTGCGCTACGTACTGCTGACCATCGGCTGGCTGAGCGTGGCGCTGGGGGTGATCGGGATTTTCCTGCCGGTATTGCCCACCACCCCTTTTCTGCTACTGGCGGCTGCCTGTTTCGCCCGCAGTTCACCGCGCTTCTATCAATGGCTGGTTGAGCATCCACGGCTTGGCCCATGGATCCGCGACTACCTTGACGGCAACGGCATCCCGCTCAAGGGTAAGGTCTACGCCATCGGCCTGATGTGGGCGAGCATCCTGTTCTCCTGCTATCTGGTGCCGCTTCCCTGGGCACGGGGGTTCATGCTGACCAGTGCGGTGCTCGTGACGATCTACATCCTCAGGCAAAAAACCCTGCGTAACTCCTGAAGCCTCCCTGGCTATTTGTGGCGAGCCCCGTCCGACGACCTGCCCTACCCCGGCATAAACTCCACCTAAACTTCACCCATCTACACTCGAGCAGCCAGACATGGCCCGCAGTCTGCGTAGTCCAGGATGGCCAACGCTCCGACTTCGGCTCGGCGGCTGGTTGCTGCTGGCGGGTTTGCTACCGACCGTATTCAACGGGGTCCGGGCCGACTGGGATTTTGCGCAGATCCTGCAAACCGTTGAAAAGCGCTACGGCCCGCCGGGACTCGCACGAAACCGAATCGAGGCGTGGAGTCAAATGCTGCAAAGTGCACGCGGCGCGCCCGAACGTGAGCAGCTCAGCGCGGTGAACCGCTTCTTCAATCAGCAGTTGAATTTCCAGGACGACACGCGCATCTGGCAACAGACCGATTACTGGGCCACCCCCGTCGAAGCCCTGATCAAGGGCGCCGCCGATTGCGAGGACTACGCACTGGCGAAGTATTTCAGCCTGCGCCGACTCGGTATTCCCAGCGAAAAACTGCGCATCACCTACGTCAAGGCCCTGAACCAGAACCAGGCGCACATGGTGCTGACGTTCTACAGCTCGCCCACGACCGACCCACTGGTGCTGGACAATCTGATCGGCGATATCCGCCCCGCGTCCCAACGCAAAGACTTGCTGCCGGTGTACGCCTTCAACGCCGAAGGCCTGTACTTGCCGGGCAAGAACGGCGACCAGCGCAGCAGCGACACGAAAAAACTGTCGCGCTGGCAGGACGTGTTGAAAAAGATGCAGGCCGAAGGGTTCGACATAGGCGACGGCTGAGCGCCATGGCAAGGAGCGATGTATGACACTGCGTAAACAGTTGTTCCTGGCCATCTGCCTGTTCCTGCTGGTGGCATTCAGCGGCAGTTTTTTTGCCAGCCTGGAAAGCTCCCGCGAGCAAACGCTCAGTCAGTTGCGCGCCCACGCCCAGGATGCAGCCACCGCGCTGGGGCTGTCGCTGACGGCACAGGTCGATGACCCGGCAATGATGGAACTGATGGTCAGTTCGATTTTCGACAGCGGCTATTTCAGCAGCATCCGCGTCATCAGGCTCAAGGATCAGCAAACCCTGGTGGAACGCAGTACACCGACGAAAATCGACGGTGTGCCTGACTGGTTCGTCAACCTGGTCAACCTGCACCCGGAAGGTGGCGACGCCTTGGTCATGCGCGGCTGGGAACAACTGGCACGGGTTGAAGTGCTGAGCAATCCGCAATTCGCCCTGGGCAAGCTCTGGGACAGCACCCTCGGCAGCCTGATCTGGTTGCTGTTGTGCGGGCTGTTCAGTGCCGTAGTTGGTGGATGGATGCTGCGCCGGCAATTTCGCCCCCTCGACAGCATGGTCCGACAAGCTGAAGCCATCAGTAAACGCGAGTTTCTCAGCCTGCCGAAACTGCCACGGACGCCGGAACTGAAACGGGTGGTGCTGGCCATGAACCAGATGGTCGAGAAGCTCAAGGCCCTGTTCAGCGAAGAAGCTGCGCGCAGCGAAAAACTGCGGGCCGAATCCTATCTGGACAGTCTCACCGGCCTGGCCAACCGGCGCCTGCTCGACGAGCAACTGGCCGACCATTTACGCGAGTGCGAACAGAGCCGCGATGGCCATTTGCTGATGTTGCGGATCAACGACCTGAACGGGCTCAACCAGCGCCTGGGCGGCCAACGAACTGACGCGCTGATCAGTGCCGTAGGCGAACTGCTCAAGCGCCTGACTCAATTGCCCGAGCGTCGCACCTGGCTGGCGGCACGCAATCGTGGTGGCGAATTCAGCCTGCTGACACCGGGCCTGGACGCTGAACATGCCGCGCGCCTGGCCGCCGATGTCAGCGTCAGCCTGGAGAACCTGCGCCTGACCGGTGCCAGTGATTGCATGCCCGTCGCCCACCTGGGCGTTGTCGCCTACCGCCCCGGTGAGCCGATCAGCGCCGTACTCCTGCGCCTGGATCAGGCACTGACTGAATCCCGGCAACGTCCCGAGCGACCCTGGGTGTATTTGAGCCATCGTGACACCGCGCCGAATCACTCCCTGCATGACTGGCGCACCTGGATCGACGATGCCCTGAGCCAAGGCAAAATGCAGTTGTACTTCCAGCCTGTCGTGCAATGCGCAGACCGCGGCCAGGTGCTGCATCATAAAGTGCTCGCACGCCTGCTCGCCCCACAGGGCGAGGCGATTGCCGCCGGGCATTTCCTGCCGTGGATCGAGCGTCTCGGCTGGTCGGCACGGTTCGACCTGGCGATGCTCGAGGCCACGCTGGACGACCTGGTGGCCAACCGCAGGCCCTTGGCACTGAGCCTGTCCGGGAGCACCCTGTGTGACCCGGTGCATTGGCGAGCAATCCTCGACCTGCTCGACTCCCTACCGGAACTGGCGCCGCTCCTGACCCTGGAAATCGACGAGCGCCAGTTGCCACCCCCCGAAGAGCTGCAGCGTTTGAGTCACAGCCTGCTTGACACCGGTTATCGAATGGGCCTGCAACACTTTGGCGGGCGCTTCAGCCAGATCGGCAACCTGACCCAATTGGGGTTGGCGTACCTGAAAATCGATGGAGCCTACATTCGCGACATCGACGAGCAGACTGACAAGCGACTGTTCATCGACGCGATCTTTCGCGCGACCCACAGCATTGATTTGCCGCTGATTGCCGAGATGGTCGAAACGTCAGGGGAGTTGGTGGCCATCAGAGAGCTGGGTGTTTTCGGCGCGATGGGGCGATTGATCGGGCCGCCGGAGTCAAGCTGACCAGGCAGCCAATTCAACTTCAGCCAAGGCTTCTCGGTCAGACTGACTCCCTCTTTAAACCCGCCACCCCTTCACAGGGTGGCGGGTTTTTTAGTGGGCCTTCAGGTCACACGGTATCCACCTTCAGCGAGTGATCGTTGAGCATGCCGTTGATGATGGTCGCCGTGTCATGCCCGCCCGCGACCACTCCACCCGCCCCCGGCGTTACACCGTAATGACTGGCGAGGTTGACGCCAGCCAGGTCGATGGTCTGGTTCGGCGCGGCGCCGGCCATGGCGCTGACGTCGATGCTGGTCACTGTCGACGGCCCGCTGCCGGTGACTGTGAAGTGCAGGTAGTCATCCAGCGAAGCCGTGGTGCCGTTTTCCCCTTGCAGCAGTTGCGACAGGTCGAGCTTGTCGGTGCCGGGCGTGAAGTCGGTGATCACATCGTGGCCACTGTTGCCCTTGAGCCACTGAAGGGTGTCGGCCCCTGCCCCGCCGGTGAGGGAGTTGTTGCCCAGGCCACCGATCAGCAAATCATCGCCGCCTCCGCCGTTGAGGAGGTCGTTGCCCAAGCCGCCGTTGATCACGTTGTTATTGTTGTCACCGGTCAGGGTGTCGTTGAAGTTCGACCCGACCAGATTTTCGATGCCGGTCAGGGTGTCCGTGCCCGCGCCGAGGGTGTTTTGCGCAGAGAGCAGGCTGAGATTGACCGTGACCCCGGCGGTGGCGTGGGCAAAACTGGCTGTGTCGATGCCTGTACCGCCGTCGAGGATGTCATTGCCCGGGCCGCTGTAGAGCCAATCATTGCCGGCGCCGCCGTGCAGTTCGTTGTTGCCGGAGCCGGCGGTGAGCACATCGTTGCCGTCGCCGGCATTGATGATGTTGTTGCCCGTGCCCGCCACCAGTACGTCATCCCCGCTGGTGCCGGTGAGGGTGTGCCCATCCTGATAGCTGATGGTCAGGTTGGCCGAGTCACTGCCGCCATGGTTGTCGTTGGCGGTGTAGGTGCCGTGGTAGTCCGGGGTGACATCGTGTGCCCCGGCGTAGTTGACGGTCATGGTCAGTTGATAGTTTTCCGCGGCATTCGTATTGCCGTTACCGGGGTTGGTGATGTTGGTCATGTGGATCTGGTAGGTGCCATCCGCGCCAGCGGTGATGGTACCGCCATCGGCGATGCTTACGAACGCCCCACCGTTGAGCGAATACTCCATCGTGACGTGCCCGGCTGCCAGGTTGTGATCGAGGTTGAGCGTCTCACCTTGTTTCAGCTTGACCGTGATGAGGTCTTCATCGTTTGCATTGGAGTTGGACACTGAGTCGAGATAGCCACTGACCACCAGCACCGCCGTCATGGTCGCCGCGTTGGCCGCAAAGGCATTGCGCACGTCTGCCAGATTCTGGTTGGTGGCGTTGTTGTTGGTGCCGGCGAAGCTGATCGCGCCGGTGCCGGTGAAGTCTGCGCCCTTCGCTATCCAGCCGGTGTTGAACGAGGTGGGTGTCGCCGAGAGTTGATCGCCATTGGGGTCAGTGTCGTTGGCCAGCAACAGTTCGCCCGGCACCACGACGGTGCCCGAGAGCACGTTGGTGATGACGCGTCGTGTAGGGAAAGAGTGTAGATCTCGGTGGTCGCCGTATCATTAAAAAAA
>NZ_AKJJ01000153.1:0-15499 GCF_000282395.1 Pseudomonas sp. GM55
ACGGATATGTACCCCACCCAAAAACCCCGCCACCCCCAAAGCGATACAAAAAACAAATACGACACGTCATTTTGTGTTTGATATTAATTTATGTATCGCTTATAAAGTTATCCATGCCCTCGAAATGCCCCTGAACAAAAAAGAGGCCGGAGACCGAAATGTACGCACAGCTAGTAGAAACAGGCGTCAAGCGCATAAAAGACCTCTCGGAGATGTCCGCTGAGGAACGCGCCTTCCAGGAAAAAATCGATTCAGAAATCAAGATCGAAGCGAAGAACTGGATGCCAGATGCCTACCGCCAGACCCTGATCCGGCAGATTTCCCAGCACGCCCACTCCGAAATCGTCGGCATGCTGCCCGAAGGCAACTGGGTCACCCGCGCGCCGTCGCTCAAACGCAAACTGCAACTGATGGCCAAGATCCAGGACGAAGCCGGCCACGGCCTGTACCTGTACAGCGCCATGGAAACCCTGGGCGCCGACCGCGATGAAGAGATCGCCAAGCTGCACAGCGGCAAGGCCAAGTACTCGAGCATCTTCAATTACCCGACGCTGAACTGGGCCGACATGGGCGCGGTGGGCTGGCTGGTGGATGGCGCGGCAATCGTCAACCAGGTGGTGCTGCAGCGTACCTCCTACGGCCCGTATTCCCGGGCGATGATCCGCATCTGCAAGGAAGAGAGCTTCCACCAGCGCCAGGGCTACGAAATTCTCCTGACCATGATGCGCCACGGTACCCAGGCGCAAAAAGACATGGTCCAGGACGCGATCAACCGCCTGTGGTGGCCATCGCTGATGATGTTTGGCCCGAGCGACGAACACTCGCCGAACAGCGCCCAGTCCATGGCCTGGAAAATCAAGCGCCAGAGCAACGACGAGCTGCGCCAGCGCTTCATCGACCAGACCATCCCGCAGCTTGAGCTTTTGAACTGCACCTGCCCCGACCCGGACCTGAAGTGGAACGCCGAGCGCGGCCACTACGATTTCGGCGAGATCCAGTGGAACGAATTCTACGAAGTGCTCAAGGGCAACGGCCCGTGCAACCAGGAACGCGTCGCCACCCGTCGCAAGGCGATTGAAGACGGTGCCTGGGTTCGTGAAGCCGCCGTCGCCCACGCCCGCAAAAAACAAAACAGGAACGCCGCCTGATCCGGCCCAACACAAACCCTGTAGGAGCTGGCTTGCCAGCGAAGGCAACCTCAAATGTTGCGGCGATATCACTGTCGTCTTCGCTGGCAAGCCAGCTCCTACAGAAGCAACTGATGTGGAGTGAATGTCATGTCCGAGTGGACCCTCTTCGAAGTCTTCGTGCGCAGCAAGCACGGTCTGAACCACAAGCACGTCGGCAGCGTGCATGCCGCCGACACCACCATGGCCATCGAGAACGCCCGCGAGCTCTATACCCGTCGCAGCGAAGGCGTGAGCCTGTGGGTGGTGCCTTCGGCATTGATCACCGCTTCGTCGCCGGATGAAAAAGACCCGCTGTTCGATCCGTCGGACGACAAGGTCTACCGCCACGCCAGCTTCTACGAGCTGCCGGCCGAAGTCGGGCACATGTGAGGTCGACCATGGACAACAAGACTGATCTGATCGAATACCTGTTGCGCCTCGGTGACAGCGCCCTGATCCAGGGCCAGCGCCTGTGCCAGTGGTGCGGCAAGGCCCCGGCACTGGAAGAAGAACTGGCGCTGATGAACGTCGGCCTCGACCTGGTGGGCCAGGCACGCAACTGGCTGGAATACGCCGCCGAACTGCTGGACGACGGCCGCGACGCTGATCACCTGGCGTTCCGTCGCGACGAGCGCGCCTACCGCAACCTGCTGCTGGTGGAACAGCCTAACGGCGACTTCGCGGTGACCATGCTCAAGCAGTTCCTCTACGACGCCTGGCACCTGCCAGTGTTGCAGGGCCTGAGCCAGTCCAGCGACGAACGCATTGCCGGGATCGCCGCCAAAGCGGTCAAGGAAGTGACCTATCACCTGCGCCGCTCCGGCGAGTGGGTCGAGCGTCTGGGTGACGGCACCGAGGAAAGCCACCAGCGCATGCTCGCGGCGATTCCCGAAGTCTGGCGTTTCACCGTTGAGCTGATCGCCGCCGATGACAGCGAACAGCGCCTGTGTGCAGCCGGTATCACTCCGGACATTGCCGGCGTGGCTGCGCAGTGGCAGGCCAAAGTCGAGCAGATCTTCGCCAGCGCCACCCTGCCCGTGCCGGCCGCACCGAGCTATTTCTACCTGAATGCACGCAAGGGCCTGCACACCGAACACTTAGGGATTCTGCTGGCCGAAATGCAGTTCCTGCCACGAGCGTACCCCGATGCAACCTGGTGAGCTGATCGCCAGCGACCTCGGCGCCCGGCCGGCGCAACCGACCGACCTGGCTGCCGCATGGGCGATTTTGGCAGAGGTCATGGACCCGGAGGTGCCGGTGGTCAGCGTGGTCGACCTGGGCATCGTCCGCGACCTGGACTGGCAGGCCGGTCACTTGCACGTGGTGGTCACGCCGACCTACTCCGGTTGCCCGGCCACCGAAGTGATCGAGAGCGACATCCGCGAGGCGCTGGAACTGGCCGGATTCAAGGCGCCGCAGCTTGAGCGCAAATTGACCCCGGCCTGGACCACCGACTGGATCAGCGACAGCGGTCGCGAACGCCTGCGCGCCTATGGCATCGCGCCGCCCGAGGGCAGCACCAGCAAACGCAGCCTGCTCGGCGAAAGCCCGGTGATCGTCTGTCCGCAATGCGGCAGCGCCCACACCGAGGTGCTCAGCCAGTTCGGCTCCACCGCGTGCAAGGCCCTGTACCGCTGCGTCGATTGCCGGGAACCGTTCGACTATTTCAAGTGCATCTGAGCGGCGAATCGGCCGTCCCAGCTGGAGAACAACAATGAGCAAATTTCACAGCCTGACCATCAAGGACGTGCGCGCCGAGACCCGTGATGCGGTGTCCATCGCCTTCGAGATTCCGCAGGACCTGCAGGACAGCTTCCACTTCACCCAGGGCCAGCACCTGGTGATGCGCACGCAACTGGACGGCGAAGAAGTGCGCCGCTCGTACTCGATCTGCACCGGGGTCAACGACGGTGAGCTGCGCGTGGCGATCAAGCGCGTGGCCGGCGGTCGTTTTTCCGCGTTTGCCAATGAGCAATTGAAGGCCGGGCACAGCCTGGAAGTCATGCCGCCCGCCGGGCATTTCAGCGTCGAACTCGACCCGGTGCGCCATGGCAACTACCTGGCCGTGGCGGCGGGCAGCGGCATCACGCCGATCCTGTCGATCATCAAGACCACCCTGGAAACCGAGCCCCACAGCCGCGTGACCCTGCTGTACGGCAACCGTTCCAGCTCCGGTGCGCTGTTCCGCGAACAGCTTGAGGACTTGAAGAACCGCTACCTGCAGCGCCTGAACCTGATCTTCGTGTTCAGCCGCGAGCAGCAGGATGTCGACCTGTACAACGGCCGGATCAACGCCGAGAAATGCGAGCAGCTGTTCAGCCGCTGGCTCGACGTCAAGGCCCTCGACGCCGCGTTCATCTGCGGCCCGCAGGAAATGACCGAGACCGTGCGCGACAGCCTCAAGGCCAAGGGCATGCAACCTGAGCGCATCCATTTCGAACTGTTCGCCGCCGCCGGCAGCGAGCAAAAGCGTGCCGCCCGCGAAGCCGCCCGCCAAGTCGATGCGGCGGTCAGCCAGATCACCGTGATCAGCGACGGCCGCGCCCTGGCCTTCGACCTGCCACGCAACAGCCAGAGCATCCTCGATGCGGGTAACGAACAAGGCGCGGAGCTGCCCTACTCGTGCAAGGCCGGCGTGTGCTCGACCTGCAAGTGCAAGGTCATCGAAGGCGAAGTGGAAATGGACAGCAACCACGCCCTGGAAGACTACGAAGTGGCCGCCGGCTACGTGCTGTCATGCCAGGCCTTCCCGATCAGCGACAAGGTGGTGCTGGATTTCGATCAGCTCTGACCCACCGTTTTCAGGAACAAACACAAAACCTGTGGGAGCGGGCTTGCCCGCGATTGCGGTAGATCAGTCACCAGCGATGTTGAATGTGATGGCCTCATCGCGGGCAAGCCCACTCCCACAGTTTCAGCGTTCGACCCGAAAACACCGTTTCACCCAAAACAAAAACAACAAAGGAGCGCGCGTCATGACACCCCAGGAAATAGAACTCATCCGCCAGCACCCGGATTTCATCCAGCTGGTTCGTCGCAAACAGAAGCTGTACTGGTCGCTGAGCCTGGCCATGCTGGTGATCTATTACGGCTTCGTGCTGCTGGTGGCTTTCTCCCCTTCTACCCTCGGTCAATCCCTGAGCGGCGGCGTGACCACCGTGGGCATGCTGGTGGGTGTCGTGATCGTCGGGCTGGCCTTTGCGCTGACCGGTTTTTATGTCTATCGCGCCAACAACGTGATCGACCCGCTGAATGAAAAACTCAAGCAGGAGTGCGCCCGATGAGCCGTCTTCTCGCATTGTTCCTGCTGCCGCTGGCGGCTGTCACTGATTTTGCGATGGCCGCCGACGGCGCAACCCGCCCACTGAACTGGAACGCCATCGGCATGTTCCTGGTGTTCGTGCTGTTCACCCTCGGCGTGACCCGCTGGGCCGCCCTGCGCACCCGCTCGGCCAGTGATTTCTACACCGCCGGAGGCGGCATGACCGGTTTCCAGAACGGTCTGGCGATTGCCGGCGACATGATCTCGGCAGCCTCGTTCCTCGGTATTTCCGCAATGATGTTCCTCAATGGCTACGACGGCTTGCTCTACGCCCTGGGCGTGCTGGCCGGCTGGCCGATCATCCTGTTCCTGATTGCCGAACGCCTGCGCAACCTGGGTAAATACACCTTTGCCGACGTGGTTTCCTATCGCCTGGAACAGACTCCGGTGCGCCTGACTTCGGCCTTTGGCACCCTGACCGTGGCCCTGATGTACCTGGTGGCGCAGATGGTCGGCGCCGGCAAGTTGATCGAACTGTTGTTCGGCATCGACTACCTCTACGCCGTCATGCTGGTCGGCGTGTTGATGGTGTTCTACGTGACCTTCGGCGGCATGCTCGCCACCACCTGGGTGCAGATCATCAAGGCGGTGATGCTGCTGTTCGGCACCAGCTTCATGGCGTTCATGGTGCTCAAGCACTTCGGTTTCAGCACCGAAGCGATGTTCGCCGGCGCCACCGCCGTGCATGCCAAGGGCAGCGCGATCATGGCGCCCGGTGGCTTGCTGTCCAACCCGATCGATGCAATTTCCCTGGGGCTGGGCATGATGTTCGGCACCGCCGGCCTGCCGCACATCCTGATGCGTTTCTTCACCGTCAGCGACGCCAAGGAAGCGCGTAAAAGCGTGTTCTACGCCACCGGTTTCATCGGCTACTTCTACTTGCTGCTGATCATCGTCGGCTTCGGCGCCATCGTCATGGTCGGCACCGATCCGGCATTCCGTGACGCCAGCGGCGCGATCATCGGCGGCGGCAACATGGTCGCTGTGCACCTGGCCCACGCGGTAGGCGGCAACCTGTTCCTCGGCTTCATTTCGGCGGTCGCCTTCGCCACCATTCTGGCGGTGGTCGCCGGGCTGGCACTGTCCGGCGCTTCGGCGGTGTCCCACGACCTGTATGCCTGCGTGATGCGCAAAGGCCAGGCCAGCGAGCAGCAGGAGATGCGCGTATCGCGAATCGCCACCCTGTGTATCGGTGTGCTGGCGATCATCCTCGGCCTGCTGTTCGAATCGCAGAACATCGCCTTCCTCTCCGGCCTGGTGCTGGCCATTGCGGCGTCGGTGAATTTCCCGGTGCTGTTCCTCTCGATGTACTGGAAAGGCCTGACCACCCGTGGTGCTGTCCTTGGCAGTCTGTCCGGACTGGTCTCGGCGATTGTGTTGCTGGTGCTGAGCCCGGCGGTGTGGGTCAACGTGATGCATCACGACAAGGCACTGTTCCCGTACTCCAACCCGGCGCTGTTTTCCATGAGCCTGGCGTTCTTTAGTGCATGGCTGTTTTCCGTCACCGACACCTCGCCCCGTGCAGCCCTTGAGCGTGGCCGTTATCTGGCGCAGTTCATCCGCTCGATGACCGGCATCGGTGCCACCGGCGCCAGCAAACACTAAACGACGACAGATCAGTTGGCAGGGAATAAAAATAATGAAACCCGCACGTACCACGTCTTATGAATCACTGATTTCGCTGGCCGCCGCATTGAGTTTGCCCATGATCGCCCCCAGCGCCATGGCCGACTTCATCGGCGACAGCAAGGCCCGCATTGATATGCGCAACCACTACATCAATCGCGATTTCCGTCAGGACAACGCGCCGCAATCCAAGGCCGAAGAATGGGCCCAGGGATTCACTGCGCGCATCGAGTCCGGGTTCACCGACGGCACCTTCGGTTTCGGTCTCGACGCACTGGGGGAGTTGGGGCTCAAGCTCGACTCCAGCCCGGATCGCCGTGGCACCGGGCTGCTGCCGTTCGGCCCGCAGAGCCATGAACCGGACGACGAGTACAGCGAGCTGGGCTTGACCGGAAAATTGCGGGTATCCAAAAGTGTGTTGAAACTCGGCACCCTGCAGCCCCTGTTGCCAGTGGCCACTTACAACGACACACGCCTGTTGGGTTCGACCTTTGAAGGTGGCTTGCTGACCAGCCAGGAAATCGACGGCCTGACGGTGAATGCCGGACGCCTGACCAAGGCCAACCTGCGGGACTCCTCCAGCAACGATGACATCGGCTTCGGCGCCGCCACCAGCGATCACTTCGACTTCGGCGGCGGCAGCTACGCGTTCAGTCCACAACTGAACCTGAGCTACTACTACGGCAAGCTCGACCAGATCTATCGCCAGCAATTCGCCGGACTGGTGCATACGCAACCGCTGGGCAACGGTTTCAACCTGCGCAGCGACCTGCGTTATTTTGACAGCCGCGGCGACGGCGCCGAACGGGCCGGTCGTATCGACAACCGCAACTTCAACGGCATGTTCACGGTGTCCCACGGCGCCCACAAGGTCAGTGCCGCCTACCAGCAATTGTCCGGCGACAGCGCCTTTCCGTTTCTCAACGGCGGTGATCCGTACGTGGTCAACCTGGTGACTTTCAACACCTTTACCCGCGCCGACGAGGATTCCTGGCAGCTGCGTTACGACTACGACTTCGTGGCGCAAGGCATTCCCGGCCTGACTTTCATGACTCGCTACACCGATGGTCGCCACGTCAAGGCAGGCACCGTCGACAACGGTCGCGAATGGGAGCGCGACACCGATATCAGCTACGTCATCCAGAGCGGTGTGTTCAAGAACGTCAGCCTGCGCTGGCGCAACGTGACCTTCCGCTCCGGCAATGGCTTGACTACCGCCCTCGATGAGAACCGGCTGATCGTCGGTTACACCGTGGCGCTTTGGTAATTCCGAAAGGGCGCGGTCACGGTCGCGCCACAACCCTTCATAACCAGGAGCAATCGTGATGTCCTCTTCACCTGCACTGCATGCCCCCACCCTGCAAAGCTTCATCGCCGGTCGCTGGATCGGCCAACAGGGCGCACAAGTGCTGCGCAGCGCCATCGACGGCCATGAAATCGCCCGTACCCACGAAGAACGCCCGGACTTCGCGGAGGCCATCGAGCACGGTCGTCGCCAAGGCGTCAGCGGCCTGATGGCGCTTGACTTCCAGCAACGCGCCCAGCGTCTCAAGGCCCTGGCGCTGTACCTGAGCGAGCGCAAGGAACAGCTCTACGCGATTTCCCACCACAGCGGCGCGACCCGCGCCGACAGCTGGATCGACATCGAAGGCGGCAACAGCACGCTGTTCACCTACGCCAGCCTCGGCTCGCGGGAACTGCCGTCGGGCAACGTCGTCCACGAAGGCCCGGCGCTGCAATTGAGCAAGCTCGGCACTTTCGCCGGCACCCATATCCTGGTGCCGCGCGGTGGCGTGGCAGTGCACATCAATGCGTTCAACTTCCCGATCTGGGGCATGCTGGAAAAGTTCGCCCCGAGCTTCCTCGCCGGCATGCCGTGCATCGTCAAGCCAGCCAGCGCCACCAGCTACCTGACCGAAGCCGTGGTGCGCCTGATGGACGAATCCGGCCTGTTGCCGGCGGGCAGCCTGCAACTGATCATCGGTGGCACCGGCGACCTGCTCGACCGCCTGCAAGGCCAGGACGTGGTGACCTTCACCGGTTCCGCCGACACCGCGGCCAAGCTGCGGGTCAACCCGAACCTGATCCGCAACTCGGTGCCGTTCACCGCCGAAGCCGACTCGCTGAACTGCGCGATCCTCGCCCCGGACGTGACCCCGGACGACGAAGAATTCGAGCTGTTCATCAAGGAAGTGGCCCGGGAAATGACCACCAAGGCCGGGCAGAAATGCACCGCCATCCGCCGCGCCATCGTGCCGGCCAAACACATCGATGCAGTGGCCACGCGCCTGCGTGATCGCCTGGCCAAAGTGGTGGTTGGCGACCCGTCGGTGGAAGGCGTGCGCATGGGCGCATTGGCCTCCCACGATCAGCAGAAAGACGTGGCCGAGCGTCTGGAAATGCTGTTGCAGAGCAGCGATATGCTGTTCGGCGCCCGCGATGGTTTCGAGCCGCGTGGCGTGAGCGTCGACAAGGGCGCGTTCTTCGCCCCGACCCTGCTGCAGGCCCGCGACCCGCACGCTGAAGGTGGTGCACACGACATCGAAGCCTTCGGCCCGGTCAGCACCTTGATGGCCTACGACGACCTCGACGAAGCGCTGGCCCTGGCCGCTCGCGGCAAAGGCAGCCTGGTGGCCAGCCTGGTGACCAAGGATCCGCAGGTCGCCGCCAAAGCGATCCCGGTGGCCGCTGCATTGCACGGTCGTCTGCTGGTGCTGGACCGCAACTGCGCCGGCGAATCCACCGGCCACGGCTCGCCGCTGCCGCAACTCAAGCACGGCGGCCCGGGTCGTGCCGGCGGCGGTGAAGAACTCGGCGGTTTGCGTGCGGTGAAACACTACCTGCAACGCGCCGCGGTACAAGGTTCGCCGACCATGCTGGCAGCGGTCACCGGCGAGTACGTGCGCGGCGCCAAGGTCATCGAAACCGACGTGCATCCGTTCCGTCGCTACTTCCAGGACCTGCAGATCGGCGAGTCGCTGCTGACTCACCGTCGCACCGTCACCGAAGCCGACCTGGTGAACTTCGGCTGCCTGTCGGGCGACCACTTCTACATGCACTTCGACGACATCGCGGCCAAGGAATCGCAGTTCGGCAAGCGCATCGCCCACGGTTACTTCGTGTTGTCGGCCGCGGCCGGGCTGTTCGTCTCCCCCGGCGTCGGCCCGGTGCTGGCCAACTATGGCCTCGACACCCTGCGCTTCATCAACCCGGTGGGCATCGGCGACACCATCCAGGCCCGCCTGACCTGCAAGCGCAAGATCGACCAGGGCAAGAAGAGCCCGCAGGGCGTTCCGCAAGGCGTGGTGGCGTGGGATGTGGAGGTCACCAACCAGTTGGGTGAGCTGGTGGCCAGCTATGACATTTTGACTTTGGTGGTGAAACGCGAGGATTGATCCTCATCCGGAATCTCTGTGGGATGTGCTGGTCTCATCGCGGGCAAGCCCGCTCCCACAGGGTTCTCGGTTGAGTACAAAATCTGCGGCATCCACTAATCACTGTGGGAGCGGGCTTGCCCGCGATAGCGGTTTGTCAGTCAACATCAATGGCGTCTGACACTCCGCCATCGCGGGCAAGCTCGCTCCCACAGTGGTTTGTGTTGACCCGAATTTTCAATGCTTGCGCAACCACTCGATAAACAGCGCAAACAACTCCGACTGCGAACCCACTTCCAGTTTCAGGTACAGGTTCTTGCGGTGCATGCGCACGGTTTCCGGTGAGATGCTCATCTGGCTGGCCGTGGATTTCACCGAATGCCCGCGCAACACCATGTGCGCCACTTCCCGCTCGCGTTCGGTGAGCAAGTCGCTGCCGAAATGCTCGAACGCCGACTGCACCCGGTGCTTGAGATCATCGCGCCTGCCCTGGTCTTTATCGCACTGGATCTCGCGACTGCGCAGCATTCCGCGTTGACTGAATTCGCTGATGAACTCACGCACCAGCGGTTCGACAGCGCGCAGCAGGTTCAGCTGTTCGGCGCTCAGGCATTCACCGCCGAAACCCTGATAGAGGCTGACGGAAATCTTCGTGTCATTGCCGGTATCGACGATGTAGTAGCTGTCTTCCGAACAGCCTGCATTGAGGTAATAGGTCTTGTAGTAGTCACTGTCGAAGAAGTTGTCCGGCGCGATTTCCTCCAGGTGATAGAACCCTTGCGCCAATCCCTGCTCCACCGCCAGGCAAAACGGGTCGAGCAGATAGCCCCCGGAAAAATAGCGCTCAAGAATCGAGACCTGATACTCCTGCGCAATCCCGCGCTGATGCAGCAACTGTGGCGCCCGGTCCTTGCGCTCCAGGCTGATCATCATCGACTCGACGGACACCAGTTGCGCCAACGCTGACGCCAGGTGTTGCAGGGCGTCAGGCTCATCGATATGGGCGAATGCCTCGCGCATTCCCCCATGCCATTTGTGCAATGCCCCGAAGGGCATTGCGATCAGCGTATCGTCGTTTGGTTTGCTCATGCCCCGCAGTCTAGCGGGTGAACAGGGCCTTGGTAAAAGCCTGGCGGATGAAGTCATTGGCCGAAATACTGGCCGCTCTGCTCAAGCTCGGCCGCCACTTCAAGGATGCACACCCGCAGGGTCTCGACGATTTCATCGACCTGGGCAAACGTCAGGATCAACGGCGGCGACATCACGTTGAGGTGCATGATCGGCCGCACCAGCAAGCCCCGGGCCTGGGCCCGCGAGTGGATTTTCTCGCCGATGTTGATCTCGTCGGGGAACAACGCCTTGGTGCGTTTATCGGCGACGAATTCCACGCAGGCCATGAGTTTCTGGCAGCGCACATCGCCCACCAATGGCAAGTCCCGCAGGGTTGCCAGGCGCTCTTCCAGATACGCCCCCACCGTGTCGACATGGGCCAGCAGGTTTTCCCGCTCGATGATTTCGATGTTCTTCAGTGCCGCCGTGCAGCACACCGGGTGGCCGCTGTAGGTGAAGCCGTGGGTGAAACAGCGGCCCTTGCCCGGCTCGGCGATGACTTTCCAGATGCGCTCGGAAAAGATGCACGCGCCCAGCGGCAGGTAAGCCGAGGTCAGGCCCTTGGCGGTGGTGATGATGTCGGGTTGCACGTCGAACACATCATAAGAGGCAAAGAATTTGCCCAAGCGCCCGAATGAAGTCACCACTTCGTCGGCGACGAACAGGATGTCGTAGCGCTGGCAGACGTCCCACATGCGCTTGAGATAGCCCCGGGGCGGAATGATCACCCCGCCCGAGCCCATGATCGGCTCGGCGAAAAACCCGGCGACCTTGTCCGCGCCAATCGACAGGATCCTGTCTTCGAACTCCTTGACCAGGAACTCGAGGAACTGCGCTTCGTCCATGCCGTCGGGCGCGCGGTACGGATTCGGGTTGGAGACGTGGTGGATCAGCGGGTTGGCGTAATCGAACTCCGGCACGCGGTCGGCGGCCTTGTTGCCGATCGACATGGTCAGGGTGGTGGAGCCGTGATAGGCGTTGAACCGGGCGATGACGTGCTTCTTCTCGGGTTTGCCTCGGCAGTTCTGATAGTACTGGATCAGCCGGTACGCGGTGTCCACGGCGGTGGAGCCACCGGTGGTCAGGAACACATGGTCGAGGTCGCCGGGGGCCAGGCTGGCGAGTTTTTCGCACAGCTGGATGGCGACGTTGTTGGACATGTCGGAAAACGGGTTCGAATAGGCCAGCTGGCGCACCTGGTCGGCGATGGCCTCGGCCATTTCCTCGCGACCCAGGCCGATGTTGGTGCACCACATGCCGCCCACCGCATCGAGAAAGCGGTTGCCCTGGGTGTCGTAGATGTAGGCGCCGTCGCCTGCGACGATGTTCAATGAACCTTGCTCGGCGTGTTCGTCGAACATGTGATAGCCGTGCATGTGATGGGCCTTGTCGGCCTTGACCAGTCTGGACTCATCCGCCGGCGAAAGTACGGTGCGTGTTGGAGTCGCCATAAATAAACCTCTAACCGAATTGACTAACGATCGAACAAATCAGATGCCGCTTTTCACGGTGCTCCAGACCCGGGTGATGGCCCGCATGTCCTTGGCGTCCTGGGTCTTCTGCGGGAACAAACGCTCGCGGGTCTGTGCATCGGGGTAGATGGCCGGGTTGTCGCGCACATCGGCGTTCAGCAACGGCGTGGCCGCGGCGTTACTGTTGGCGTAATTGATGAAATCGCTCACATCCGCCATGACCTGCGGCTGCATCAGGTACTCGAGAAACTTGTGGGCATTGGCGACGTGGGGCGCGTCCGCAGGGATGTACAGGTTGTCGAACCAGATCAGCGAGCCTTCCTTGGGGATGAAGTACGCCAGGTCGATCTTCTTCTTGGCTTCTGCCGCACGGGCCATGGCCGTGGCGTAGTCGCCGGACCAGGTCATGGCCATGCACACGTCGCCGTTGGGCAGGCTGGTCAGGTAATTGACCGAGTCGAATTTGCGGATGTACGGCCGCACGGACAGCAGCAGTTCCTGGGCGGCTTTCAGATCCGCCGGCGCAGCGCTTCGCGGATCGCGCCCCAGGTAGGTCAAGGCCATGGGGATGACTTCGGTCGGCGCATCGAGCAGAGTCACGCCGCAATCGGCAAACTTCGAGACGATCTTTGGATCGAAAATCATCGCCAGCGAACCGATAGGTGCGTCCGGCATGCGTTCCTTGATCTTGTCGACGTTGTAGGTCACGCCGTTGCTACCCCAGGTGTATGGCGCCGAGTACTGGGTGCCGGGGTCATAGCCTTGCAGGTCCTCGAGGATTTTTGGGTCGAGGTTGCTCCAGCCCGGCAGCTGTTTTTTATCCAGCGGCTGGAACACCTTGGCCTTGATCAGCGGCGGCGCAAGCGACGCGTTAAGAACGATCAGGTCATAACCGGAATGGCCGGTGAGCAACTTGGCCTGCACCGTTTCATAGGAGTCGAAGGTGTCGTAGACCACCTTGATGCCAGTGGCCTTTTCGAAGTCGGCCACGGTTTTTTCACCGATGTAATCCGCCCAGTTGTACAACCGCAGCGTATTGCTGTCGTCCACTTGAGCGGCGTAGGCATTCAAAGTCAGCGGTACAACAAACAGGCTGGAAATCACCTTAAGCAGCGTCTTGCCCATAGCAAATGCACCTTATAGCGAGTTCGGCTCTGGATGAGCGGATGCCCTCACTATTGGTGGATTCGCCGGGCGGAACCATACCCCGAATGGGTGTGTGTCGTTTTTTGGCTCACCGGCATGGCAAAAAGCGGCAGCGCAGTTGACCCGTTTTGCCATAGATCCGGGGTTTGTCCGGCGCTTAAAGTGGCAGCCTGAACCGACCCTGCGGAGCCTGGGATGACCCATCTGATCAAACACGAGCAACGCGACGGCGTGTTGACGCTGACCATCGACCGCCCGGACAAGCTCAACGCGCTGAACAACGCCATGTACACGCAACTGGCCGACCTGTTGCTGGCCGCGGACGAAGACGCGCAGACCGGTGTGATCATCCTCACCGGCGGCCCGGCCTGCTTTACCAGCGGCAATGACCTGGTGGATTTCCTCCAGCATCCGCCAACGCACCTGGACGCCCCGGCGTTCCGCCTGATGAAAGTCGTCACGCGCCTGCAAAAGCCGCTGATCGCGGCAGTCTGTGGGGCCGCCATCGGCATCGGCACCACGTTGCTGCTGCATTGCGATCAGGTGCTGGTCACCCGCAACGCCAAGTTGCGCATGCCGTTCGTCAACATCGGCCTGTGCCCCGAATTCGGCGCCAGCCTGTTGCTGCCACGCCGGCTCGGCCATGCCCGCGCCGCGAGCCTGCTCCTGTTGGGTAATGGTCTGGACGGCAATGAAGCGGTGGCCTGGGGCCTGGCCAACGAAGCCTTCGATGACGGCGAAAAATGCCTGGCGGCGGCCACCACCATCGCCCGGCGTTTTCTGGCCATGCCCCAGCAAGCTTTGCGCCAATCGCGGCAACTGATGAAACAGGCTTCCCTGGCCGAACTGGAAGCCACCCTGCGCGAAGAAAACACCCTGTTCATTCAGCGTTTGAACACCGACGAGGCGAAAACCGCCTTGAACGCCCTGCTCAATCGCAGTACAGATAAGAATCCACCGAAAGGAAACCAGCCATGAACACTCCGGAAATCTACGTCGTCAGTGCCGCCCGTACCGCCATCGGTACCTTCGGCGGTTCGCTCAAGGACGTGCCACTGGCCGACCTGGCGACCACGGCCGTGAAAGCGGCCCTGCAACGGGCCGCCGTCGACCCGGCGCTCGTTGGCCATCTGGTGATGGGCAACGTGATCCCGACCGAAACCCGCGACGCCTACATCTCCCGCGTCGCGGCGATGAATGCCGGCATCCCCAAGGAAACCCCGGCCTACAACGTCAACCGCCTGTGCGGTTCGGGCCTGCAAGCGATCATCAACGCTGCGCAGACACTGCTGCTGGGCGATGCTGAAATCGTCGTGGGTGCCGGTGCCGAATCCATGAGCCGCGGTCCCTACCTGATGCCTTCAGCCCGTTGGGGTTCGCGCATGGGCAATGCCCAGGTCATCGACTACATGCTCGGCATCCTGCATGACCCGTTCCATAGCATCCACATGGGCATCACCGCCGAGAACGTCGCCGAGCGCAATGGCATCACCCGCGAAATGCAGGACGCCCTGGCCCTGGAAGACCAGAAACGCGCGGCCCATGCGATTGCCAACGGCTACTTCAGCGAGCAGATCGCGACCGTGGAAATCCAGGATCGCAAGGGCACCAAACTGTTCAGCGTCGACGAGCATCCGCGCGCCACGTCCCTGGAACAGCTGGCGGCGATGAAGCCGGCATTCAAGAAGGACGGCTCGGTCACCGCCGGCAATGCCTCGGGCCTGAACGACGGCGCCGCCGCGCTGGTCATGGCCACCGGCAACGCAGTTCAGGCCAATAACCTGAAACCCCTTGCCCGCCTGGTCAGCTACGCCCACGCCGGCGTCGAACCGGAATACATGGGCCTGGGCCCGATTCCGGCCACGCGCCTGGCACTCAAGCGCGCCGGCCTGACTGTTGCCGACCTGGACGTGATCGAAGCCAACATCGCCTTCGCCGCCCAGGCCTGCGCTGTCAGCCAGGAACTGGACCTCGACCCGGCCAAGGTCAACCCGAACGGTTCGGGTATTGCCCTGGGCCACCCGGTGGGCGCAACCGGCGCGATCATTGCTACCAAGGCCATCCACGAACTGCACCGCACCGGTGGCCGTTACGCGCTGGTGACCATGTGCATTGGTGGTGGTCAGGGGATTGCGGCGATTTTTGAGCGGGTTTGATAACCGCACATTTGGATTGGGTGCATATCCATTTCTGCGGTAACGGCGGCTTACGGTTCCGCTTTTACAGCGGGTTACTTGGAAAAGCGCCAAGTAACCAAGGGCTCTTGCCCCTGTCGTTCGG
>NZ_AKJJ01000154.1:0-26171 GCF_000282395.1 Pseudomonas sp. GM55
GGCTGTTCCCCCCCTGCCACTCCCGCGCATAAGGGTCGAAAAAGTTCCGGTACAGGCTGTAGCGGGTCATTTCGTCGTCGAAACGCAAAGTGTTATACCCCGCGCCACAGGTACCGGGCGCCGCGAGCTGGGCATGCACCCGGGTCATGAAATCGGCTTCGCTCAAGCCTTGCGCCTGCAGTTGCCCGGGGGTGATTCCCGTGATCGTGCAGGCCGCCGGATGCGGCAGGATGTCGTCACTGGGCTGGCAGTAAAGATTGACCGGCTCGTCGATTTCATTGAGATCGAAATCCGTGCGCAGGCCGGCCATTTGCAATGGACGGTCACAACGGGGATTGATGCCAGTGGTTTCGTAGTCGTACCAGAAGATGGAGGTCACGGGCGATTCCTGAACAGAAGATCGGCAAAGTCTAGGCGTTCACCTCCCGCCCCGGCCAGTAGTCTTGTCATTCAAGCACCTTGAACGACTCACCATGCAACACACAGTTATGTCGTTTCCCCCCGCCCCCCTCGAATAGGCTGCTAGCATCGAATGGATACACAATCCCGATCCAGGCCACATCATCAGGTTGCCCATGCTCGAGCCCCCAGCACTGCCAGGGAATGCGCCGCTGTCACCGCCGCTGGATACGCGGTACCAGGTCGAAACGCCGGAGGGCGTCGACCTGCCACTGCGCCCGGCCGGGTTGATGGTCCGTGCGCTGGCGTTCGCCATCGACCTTGGTTTGCGCGGTCTGGTCCTGGGCGTGCTGTTCATTGCACTGGCGATGCTCGGAAAACTGGGGGCCGGACTCGGCTCGATCCTGCTGTTCGTGGTGAGCTGGTGGTACATGGTGCTGTTCGAGGTGCTCAACCACGGCCGCTCGCCGGGCAAGCAATGGATGGGACTACGGGTGGTGCATGACGATGGCACCCCGATCGGCTGGTCCGCGTCGCTGCTGCGCAACCTGCTGCGCGTTGTCGACCTGCTGCCGTTCGGTTACTTCCTCGGGGCCATCAGTTGCCTGCAACATCCTCACTTCAAGCGCCTCGGCGATATCGCCGCCGGGACCCTGGTGATCTACCGCGAACCACCGCATACCCGCCCCGAACTCCCCGAAGCCCTGCCCCGCCGTCCGGCCTTTGCCCTGACATTCAGCGAACAACGGGCCATTCTCGGGTTTGCCGAGCGCCAGGGTGAACTCTCCCGGGCGCGGGCCGATGAACTGGCTGCGATCCTCGCTCAACCGTTGCAAGTCCCGGCTCAGCAGGCGGTGACCGAGCTCAACGGCATTGCCCGCAGTTTATTGGGGCCGACATGAAGCAAAGTCTTTTTGAAAACCGGCACAAGGCCGAATGGGAACAGTTCGCTCACCTGCTCGAGCAATTGGAGCACGACAGGAAAGCCACCGGTGCCGGCAATTTCCCGAGGGACTACCGACGTCTCTGCCAACACCTGGCACTGGCCAGGGAGCGGGGCTACAGCAGTTTTCTGATCGATTCCCTGCAGCAACAAGTGCTGCGCGGACACCAACAACTCTACTGTCACCGCAGCCGTCCGGGCGCCAACGTGCTGGCATTCATCCTGGCCGACTTTCCGCGACTGGTGCGCGAACAGTGGCGTTTCGTCCTCGCCGCCAGCCTGATGTTCTTTGCCAGCCTGGCCGGTTTTGCGCTGCTGGTGTACCTGTACCCGGACCTGGTCTACAACCTGATCCCCGCCGAGCAGGTCAACGAGATGCAAAGCATGTACGACCCCGTTGCCGGACACCTCGGGCGCACGGCGGAACGAGCCGCCAGCGAGGACTGGGCGATGTTCGGCTACTACATCATGCACAACATCGGCATCGCCTTTCAGACCTTCGCCAGTGGTTTGCTGTTTGGCCTGGGCAGCGTGTTCTTCCTGATTTTCAACGGCCTGATGATCGGTGCGGTGGCCGGGCACCTGACCTACGTCGGCTACGGGCAAACCTTCTGGTCATTCGTGATCGGCCATGGCGCCTTCGAACTCAGCGCCATCGCCCTGGCCGGTGCCGCCGGCCTGAAGCTGGGCTGGGCGTTGATCGCCCCGGGGCGCCTGCCACGCGCCGAGGCCTTGCGTTTGGCTGCGCGAAAGAGTGTGCTGCTGATCTGCGGGGTCATGCTGTTCCTGTTGATTGCGGCGTTTATCGAAGCCTACTGGTCATCAATGACTGGCCCGTCGCACCAGACCAAGTACCTGGTTGGCGCAGCGCTCTGGTTGCTGGTGATGGTTTACCTCGTGTTTGCCGGACGTCCCCGCCATGCACCTGAGTGACGCCACGGTGGTGATTAGCCCGCGCCCGACCTGGGAAGCCATGGACCTCGGCGTGCTCCTGAACCAGCGCCACCGACGCCTGTTGATGACCAGTTGGGCCATGGTCACCTTGCCCGTTTTCGCGCTGCTCAGTTGGGGACTCTGGGATTCGCCCACTCTCGCCGTGTTGATTTTCTGGTGGCTGAAGCCGGCGTTCGAACGCCTGCCCTTGTACATCCTGTCCAAAGCCATGTTCGGTGAAACGCCTACTCTCAAACAGGCCCTGCAGCAATGGCCACGCCTGCTCAAACCGCAATTGCTGGCCAGCCTGACCTGGCGACGCCTGAGTCTGCATCGCAGTTTCGCGATGCCTGTGATGCAACTCGAAGGACTCAACGGACCGCAACGGCAACAGCGTCTACAGGTGCTGTTGCAGCGAGACGCCAGCGCCGCACGCTGGCTGACGATCATCGGCGCGCACCTGGAGGGCACGTTGTGGATCGGCTTGATGGGGTTGTTCTATCTGTTGCTGCCACAGCAGGTCGCGCTCGACTGGAGCTGGCAGTCGCTGATCTCTGCGGCCACCCGGGACTGGCGTTGGCTGGAACATCTGACCAACGCTTTTTATGCACTGGTGCTGGTGGTCTGGGAACCGATCTATGTCGCCAGCGGCTTCAGCCTTTACCTGAACCGACGCACGGTGCTGGAGGCCTGGGATATCGAACTGGTGTTCCGCCGAATGCGCCAACGCCTCACCCGTGCAGGCGCAGCCCTGTTGATCGGCGTGATATTACTGATGCCGACCCCACACAACGTGTGGGCCGCCGAACCGGCCATTTCACCCGACAGCCCACGCTTGCTGGACCAGCCCCTGACCAGTCAGGCTTCCAGGGACAGCATCAAGACGGTCCTCGAACAGCCGCCCTTCAAGAACCGGGAAACAGTGACGCGCTACCGTTTTGGCGAAGACCAGCCAAGCGCTGAAGCCCGGGACGACGGCAAGACACCGCAATGGTTGAAGGCCCTGCTGAAGCTGCTTGAGGGGCAACGCTTCGGGGCATTGGCGAGCCTGATTGAAATCGTGCTGTGGGGCACCGTCATCGGAGCTCTCGGCCTGTTGATCTGGCACTATCGCGACTGGTTGCAAGCGTTCGTCAGCCGACGACCACCCCTCGACATAAAAAACACCCGGCCGTTACCGCAGCAGGTGTTCGGCCTGGACCTCAAATCCGAGTCCCTGCCCACCGACATCGCCACCATCGCTGAAAGTCTCTGGCAGACCCATCCGCGCGAAGCCCTCGGCTTGCTTTATCGCGCCCTGCTCAGTCGCCTGATGCACGATTTCAACATCGCACTCAAGGCCGCCGATACCGAAGGCCAGGTACTTCGGCGCGTTGAGCTGTTACAGCGACCGGCCCTGCTGGCGTACAGCAAAGATCTCACCGGGCACTGGCAAAACATGGCCTACGGTCATCGCCTGCCACCCGCCCAGGTGCAGCAGGAACTGTGTAACGGCTGGCGTATTCTGTTCGGCTCGCAGGCTATCCGTTGAGTCGGCGCCGGGGGGCGATAGCCGGGGCGTTGATCGCCGTGTTGGTGGCTGCATTGAGTATTTATCTGTACCTCAAGGCCACGCCCTACCAGAGCGAAATCGACCACGGCCCCTCCCCCGAAGCCAAAGCCAACCCATATCTGGCGGCGGAGCTCTTTCTGCGCAAGCAAGGCATGAGCGTCGACCACGCCAATGGCCTCGACATCCTGCCCAGCCTCGACCCGCATCAACACAGCCTGCTGTTGCTCGGTGACCGCGACAACATGACTCCACGGCAGATCGACCAGGTGATGAACTGGACCCAGGCCGGCGGGCGGCTTCTGTTCGTCGCCGAGTCCCTGTGGGATGAAAAACTCGGCCATAGCAACGACCTGCTGCTCGATCGAGCGCAAGTGCACCAGTTCCTGAGCAAGGACCTCAAGGCTCCGCCACCCAATGTCGGCGAAGATCCGTACCCGCAACTGACCAAGCTCTATCTGGAAGGCGAAGACGCCCCGGCCTATGCCGGTTTCGATACCGCGTTCCATCTCGAAGACCCGAAAAACCTCGCCCAGGCCTGGGCCAACAGCGCCACGGCCACGCACATGATGCAGCTCGATCACGGGCTCGGCTCGATCATCGTGGTCACCGATGCCGACTTGTGGAAAACCCCGGCCATCGAGCAGTACGACAACGCCTGGCTGCTCTGGTACCTGACCGCCGACACCCGCGTGACACTGGTCTTCAACACCGATCACGACAGCCTGCCGACCTTGCTGCTGCGTTATTTCCCCCAGGCACTGGTTGCATTGTTCGCCTTGATCGGCCTGGGGTTCTGGCACTTTGGCGTGCGGCAGGGGCCATTGCAGGAACCGGCGTCGAAAGCACGCCGGCAACTGCAGGAGCACCTGCGCGCCAGTGCTGACTTCCTGTTGCGCCGCAACGGTCAGGCCGGCCTGCTGCAAGCCTTGCAACAGGACATCCTGCGGCGTGTGCGGCGTCGCCATCCCGGCTTTGAACAACTCGGTGTTGCCGAACAATGGCTGGTGCTCGCACGCCTGACCGGCCAACCCACACGCGCTATCAGCCAGGCCATGAGCCCGCGACCGAAGCAACGGCTTTCCAGCGTTGAATTCAGCCGTCAGGTCGCCCACCTGCAATCCTTGAGGAACGCCCTATGAGTCAACCGATCGAGCCCGACGTACCGAACCATGCCGCTCAGCAACGTCAGCGTGCCAGCCACCTGGCCCAGGCCGTACGCAATGAATTGCAAAAAGCCTTGATCGGCCAGGACAGCGTGATCGACGACGTCCTGACCGCGCTGATTGCCGGCGGTCATGTACTGCTCGAAGGCGTACCGGGTTTGGGCAAGACCCTGTTAGTGCGTGCCCTCGCCCGCTGCTTCGGCGGCGAATTTGCGCGCATCCAGTTCACCCCGGACCTGATGCCCAGCGACGTCACCGGGCACGCGGTGTACGACTTGCAGACCGAACAATTCAAACTGCGCAAAGGCCCGCTGTTCACCAACCTGTTGTTGGCCGACGAAATCAACCGCGCCCCGGCGAAAACCCAGGCGGCGCTGCTCGAAGCCATGCAGGAACGGCAAGTCACCCTCGAAGGGCGTCCATTGCCGATTGCGCAACCGTTCATGGTGCTCGCCACGCAAAACCCGATTGAACAGGAAGGCACTTACCCGTTGCCAGAGGCCGAACTCGACCGCTTCATGCTCAAGGTGCGCATGGATTACCCCGACGCCGAACAGGAGCTGAACATGGTCCGTCAGGTCAGCCGCTCGACCCGGGCCGACATGCTCGATGTTCAACCGATGCGCACGTTGTTGCAGGCCAAGGATGTACTGGCCCTGCAACGTATCGCCAGCGACCTGGCGCTGGATGATCAGGTGCTCGATTACGCCGTGCGCCTGGCCCGCTCCACCCGCAACTGGCCCGGTTTGATCCTCGGCGCCGGGCCACGCGCGTCCATCGCGCTGGTGCGATGTGCCCGGGCCCGTGCGCTGCTGCGCGGCGGTGATTTCGTGATTCCGGATGACATCAAGGGTTGCGCCCTGGCCGTGCTGCGTCATCGTGTGCGCATCGCACCGGAGCTGGATATCGAGGGCCTGGATGTCGATCAGGTGCTCCAGCAGCTGCTCGACCAAGTGCCGGCACCGCGCCTGTGAAACCGTCGCGCCTGATGCTCGCCTGGCTGTTGATCCTGCTGGCCTGCGGCATTGTGTCGGGCACTTTGCGGGCACTGGAGTTCACGGTTCCGGTGAATCTCATGGCGATCAACTGGGGGTTGCTCCTGGCGCTGCTGGCCCTGGCCCTGCTGGATGCTGTTCGCGTGAAGCGCCTGCCTTCGCCCCGGCTGAAGCGCCAGTTGCCCGGCAGCCTGGCGCTGGGCCGATGGAGCGAAGTGCAACTGACCCTTGAACACGACTTTCCCCAACCGTTGAACGTGCAAGTCTTCGACCATGTGCCAGCGGGCCTGAGCTTTGAAAACCTGCCACTGTCAGTCGAGCTGCACCCCGGTCAGCACAGCCTGGCCGGTTATCGCCTGCGTCCGCTCAAACGCGGCCATTTCAGCTTCGAACGCTGTGAAATCAACCTGCCAAGCCCCTTGGGGCTCTGGTCGGACAGACGTTTGCTCACCCTGCCCTATGCCACCCGCGTCTATCCCGACTTCGCCCGTCTCTATGAAGGGCAATTGCTGGCGGTGGATAACTGGCTCAGCCAGCTTGGCGTGCGCCAGAAACAACGACGGGGCCTGGGCCTGGAGTTTCATCAATTGCGCGAGTTTCGCGAGGGTGACAGCCTGCGCCAGATCGACTGGAAAGCCACCGCCCGCCAGCGCACACCGATTGCCCGGGAGTATCAGGACGAACGCGACCAGCAAATCATTTTCATGCTCGACTGCGGCCGGCACATGCGCAGCCAGGATGATGAGCTGTCGCACTTCGATCACGCCCTCAACGCCTGTCTGTTGCTCAGCTACGTCGCGCTACGTCAGGGCGACGCGGTGGGCATGAGTACCTTTGCCAGCGAACAACCGCGCTACCTTGCACCGGTAAAAGGCACCAGCCATCTCAACACTCTGCTCAACAGCGTTTATGACTTGAACAGCACCCAATGCAGCACCGACTACCAAGCGGCGGCAACGCAACTGCTGGCACGGCAAAAACGCCGGGCGCTGGTGGTGCTGGTGACCAACCTGCGGGATGAGGACGACGATGAGTTGCTCTCGGCAGTCAAACGCCTGAGCCAGCAGCATCAGGTGCTGGTCGCGAGCCTGCGTGAAGACGTACTCGACACCCTGCGTCAATTACCGGTGCAGACCTTGCCCGAGGCGCTGGCCTATTGCGGGACTGTGGACTACCTGAATGCACGAGCGGAACTCCACGAACGGTTGAATGCTCATGGAGTTCTGGTGATGGATGCGCGGCCCGGGGAGTTGGGGGCAGAGTTGGTGACTCGGTACCTGGGCTGGAAAAGAGCTGGAGTTTGAGCCTGGGCAATCACTACAGCCTGTTTCCCGGTGATCTCAAGCGGAAGCCGGCAACGGCAGAAAACTGAAATACTGCTTCAACGCCTCCACCAATTGCCCATACTCCGGCGGTGCCCGTTGCAGGCTGAACCCGGCGTCGTAATGTTGAGGGGTCACGTCTTCATGGCACCACAGGCAACAGGCTTGCAGGTCGATGATCCGCTGGCCACCTTCGCTGGCGGGAATTTTCAGGCGCAGGTTGAAATCTGCGCCGATCATCATCGGCAACTGGCTGATGAGCATCAGCCCGTCTTCAGAGACGTTGCCCAGAAAACCGATGGGTTTGTCGGTGACGCCGTTGAAAACTTTCAGGAAGTACGGCAGTTGATGCCGCTCGATTCGGCGGTCGGTGAACATATGCAATATCGCTATGCATGGCTCTTAAGCAGAGCCGCACTACTGCTTCGGAACGGGTACGTATAAGTCTTTGCCCGCTCTCCCCGCTTCCGGTGCGCCAGTCCTTGAAGCGCAGAGTCTTGCTTGTGCCGGTCACAGGTGTTGCCCCGGTTCAGAGACAAGGCTCCAGAACCGGTTTCTTCGACTATAGCTCACCACCGTCGGCGAGACATCGATCAGAGGGTTACTGCCATCAGAACTGCGTCGGTTTAACGGCCGCAGCACTGCGCATCGGGTAGTGCCCCAGGCTCTGCAAGGTTTCCAGGCGGGCGTGGGCGCGGTAGGCGTATTCGCTTTGTGGATACGCGGCAATAATGAACTGGTAGGTCTGGGCCGCGTCGATAAACATCTTCTGCCGTTCCAGGCACTGGCCGCGCATCATTGACACCTCCGGCCACACGTAAGGCCGCGCGCGGCTGTCGCGTTCGACCTTGGACAGCTCGAGCATCACTTGCTCGCAATTGCCCCGGTCATAGGCGCTGTAGGCATTGTTCAAATGATGGTTCATCGACCAACGGGTGCAGCCCGTGACGCTTAGGGCGCCGATGGCAAGGGTGGCAATGAGCACGAATCGCATGGGGGATCTCCTGTCTTGAACCCTGTATCGACCCATGGTCGGAAATCTTCAGGCTGTGGAATCGAGAAGTTGCCTGGTTCAATAAAGAAGGCATTAACCAAGTTCTTCAAAAAAACCAAGCTCTTCAAAAAAAGTAGTGCAGACGAACAATGACTACACCATCGGAGCATAGTAGCCTCACTCAGCGCTTGAACTCAGGAGTCTTTGCATGTCCGTCCGTCGCACCAAAATCGTCGCCACCCTTGGCCCGGCCAGTAACTCGCCGGAAGTTCTCGAACAGCTGATCCTGGCTGGCCTGGACGTCGCCCGCCTGAACTTCTCCCACGGCACCCCCGACGAGCACAAGGCTCGCGCGAAGCTGGTGCGTGACCTCGCGGCCAAGCACGGTCGCTTCGTCGCCCTGCTGGGTGACCTGCAAGGCCCGAAAATCCGTATCGCCAAATTCGCCAACAAGAAGATCGAGCTAAAGATCGGTGATCAATTCACCTTCTCCACCAGCCATCCTCTGACCGAAGGCAATCAGCAAGTGGTCGGCATCGACTACCCGGACCTGGTCAAGGACTGCGGTGTGGGCGACGAGCTGCTGCTCGACGACGGCCGCGTGGTGATGCGCGTCGATACCGCCACTGCCACCGAGCTGAACTGCACCGTGACCATCGGCGGCCCGCTGTCCGACCACAAAGGTATCAACCGTCGCGGTGGCGGCCTGACCGCTCCGGCCCTGACTGAAAAAGACAAGGCTGACATCAAGCTCGCTGCGGAAATGGAAGTCGACTACCTCGCGGTATCCTTCCCGCGTGACGCCGCCGACATGGAATACGCCCGTCAACTGCGCGACGAAGCCGGCGGCACTGCCTGGCTGGTGGCGAAGATCGAACGCGCCGAAGCCGTGGCCGATGACGAAACCCTCGATGGCCTGATCAAGGCGTCCGACGCAGTGATGGTTGCCCGTGGTGATCTGGGTGTGGAAATCGGCGACGCCGAGCTGGTGGGCATCCAGAAGAAGATCATTCTGCACGCACGCCGCCACAACAAGGCTGTGATCGTGGCGACCCAGATGATGGAGTCGATGATCCAGAACCCGATGCCGACCCGCGCCGAAGTGTCCGACGTGGCCAACGCCGTGCTCGACTACACCGATGCCGTGATGCTCTCGGCCGAAAGTGCCGCTGGCCTGTACCCGCTGGAAGCCGTTCAGGCCATGGCGCGTATCTGCGTCGGCGCCGAAAAACACCCGACCAGCAAGACCTCCAGCCACCGCATCGGCAAGGAATTCCAGCGCTGCGACGAGAGCATTGCCTTGGCGACCATGTACACCGCCAACCACTTCCCGGGCGTGAAAGCGATCATCGCCCTGACCGAAAGTGGCTACACCCCGCTGATCATGTCGCGTATCCGTTCCTCGGTGCCGATCTACGCGTTCACCCCGCACCGCGAAGCCCAGGCTCGCGCGGCAATGTTCCGTGGCGTGTACACCATCCCGTTCGATCCGGCTTCGCTGGCGCCGAACGAAGTCAGCCAGAAGGCGATCGACGAGCTGGTCAAGCGCGGCGTCGTAGAGAAAGGCGACTGGGTCATCCTGACCAAGGGCGACAGCTACCACACCACCGGCGGTACCAACGGCATGAAGATCCTGCACGTTGGCGACCCGATGGTCTGAGTGACCGCTTGCTGAAAGACGAAAGCCTCGCCATGTGAATGGCGGGGCTTTTGTGTTTCTGAGCCGGACAATGTGTTGTTTGGGCGGGCCTCTTCGCTGGCAAGCCAGCTCCTACAGGTACAACGCGGTCCTTGTAGGAGCTGGCTTGCCAGCGAAGAGGCCCGCCCATCCAGCGAAAATTCAATGCTTCCTGATAAACCCCGACAACGCCGCAATCGCTTCCGGCGAGCGCAGCCGCTGGGTGAACAACGCGCCCTCTTCTTCTATTACCTTGCGCAACAGTTCCCGATCCGGCGCTTTCATCAATTGCTTGCTGATGCGCACCGCTTCAGGCGGCAGCGACTCGAAGCGCAGCGCCATCTCCCGCGCCTTGGCCAAGGCCTCTTCGCCACTGCCCAGCGCCTCGGACGCAATGCCCCACGCGGCAGCCTGTTCACCATTGAACCCCTCACCGAGCAGCAACAGTTCCGCCGCTTTGGCCTGCCCGAGCAAACGCGGCAAGAGCAGACTGGAACCAAACTCAGGGCATAAACCCAGGTTGACGAATGGCATGCGCAACCGCGCATCACGGCTGACGTAGACCAGATCGCAATGCAGCAACAGCGTCGTGCCAATGCCCACCGCCGCTCCAGCCACGGCGGCGATCACCGGTTTGCGGCATTCAAGCAGGCTGAGCATGAACTGGAATACCGGGCTGTCGAGGCCGCTCGGCGGTTGCTGGATGAAATCGGCGATGTCGTTGCCGGCGGTGAAGCATTCGGCGGAGCCGGTGATCAACACGGCGTTGATCTCAGGGTCGCTGTCGGCCTGTTTCAACGCTTCGGCCAGGTGGCTGTACATGGCGCGGGTCAGGGCGTTTTTCTTGTCCGGGCGATTCAGGCGCAGGGTCAACAGGCCGCGTTCGCGTTCAACTTGGATGGCATCGGTCATGGCAGGTCTCGCGTCTGAAAAGTCAGCGCTCAACCACGGGGCAGGAACACATCGGCCAGCAGTTGATTGCGCGGCAATCCCGCCAGATACAGGCGCCGGGCGAAGGCGTCGACACTGTCGGGGGCTCCGCAGAGTAAGGCCAGGGTTTGCCGCGAAACAAGCCGCAGTTGCGCCAAAGCTGCTGGCAACTCGGCCGGGGTCCACAGTTCGACATTCAAGTTCGGACGGCTGGCGGCCATGGCTTGCAGAGGTTTGGCCAGGTAGTGCTCATCGGCATCATGGGCCAGGTGAATGACGCGGATGGCGCCCTGATGATCGTGGCGCAGCGCTTCGCGCAATACGCCAAACAACGGCCCCAACCCGGTGCCGGCCGCCATCAGCCACAACGGCCGGGCGTGCCAGTCAGGGTCGTAATGCAAGGCACCGCCGCGCAGTTCACCGAGACGGATCGGATCGCCGATGCGCAATTGCCTGGCGGCATCGCTGAATTCCCCGGGCTTGCGGCAATCGAGATGAAACTCCAGAAAACGGTCTTCCTGCGGCAGGCTGGCGAGAGAATAAGGCCGCGCCACGCTGCCCACCCACAACACCAGATGCTGGCCAGCGCTATAGCGCAACGGTCGCTGTGGGGTCAAGCGCAAGCGCAACACGCTGTCGCTCAACCAATCGACGGCCGCAACCTCGGCCGGGCGACCGTCCTCTAGCGGGTCGAAGGCATGCACCTGCAAGTCCTCGACCACCTGGCACTGGCACGCCAGCCGCCAGCCCTGTTCACGCTGCTGTGCACTCAGGGCATCGGGGCGGCTGTCACTCGGCAGGCCCCGTACACACTGCACCAGGCACGCATGGCAACTGCCGGCGCGGCAACTGTAAGGCACCGGCACGCCGTTCTGATTCAGTGCATCGAGCAGATTGCTGCCCGCCGCCACCGACCAGTGGCGCTCGCCGACCTGCAGTTCAGGCATCGACGTTCTCCCATGCCGCCGCGCATCGGTTGCGGCCATCACGTTTGGCGCGATAGAGCGCCTGATCGGCCTGTTGCAGGGCATCATCGAGGTCGTCGCCCGGTTCCAGCAGGGTCATGCCGGCGGACAGGCTCAGGTTGCGCACACTCAGCCCGATCAATTCGACATCGGTGAATGCGATGCGCAGCCGTTCGCAGCACGAAGTCAGACTGTCGGCATCACAATCGGGCAGCAGCACCACGAACTCTTCGCCACCGTAGCGAGCCAGAACGTCACCGTCGCGCAGGCACGCGGTGGCAACGCCGGCAAAGGCTTGCAGCACCTGATCGCCAGCGGCATGGCCGTGCAGGTCGTTGATGCGCTTGAAATGGTCGAGGTCGATCAACGCCAGGCCATGCATGACACCCGCGTCCATGGCTTTCAACTCGCGGGAAGCCAGACGCAGGAAATGCCGGCGATTGAACAGGCCGGTGAGCTCGTCGGTGGCCACCAGGTCTTCGAGCTGACGCATCATCCCGCGCAACGTGTCCTGGTGCGCCTGCAACGCAAAACGCCGCTGACGCATACGCTGTCGCGAGGCCTGGACATGGCGGGCATACAGCACCAGCCACACCAGTACGATGAACAGCACGCAAACCTGCAACAGCGCCATGGCCGGGTCAGGCAGCTGGAAGTGGTAGCCCTCCCACAAAGTGATCGCACTGAAGCTGAAAAACACCAGCAACGCACATCGTACAAAAGACCGGCGCGACAGATGGAACAGGCCGAACAGCAGGATCAGCACGTAAAACACCAGAAACGCGCCCCGTGCTTCGTCCAGATGGACGATCAGCCAGGTTTGCCAGCCCAGCCCCAGCAACACTTGCGCCTCGGTCAGGCTGGGGTCGGCGAAGCGCAGGTTGTAGCCACGGTAGAACACCGCGAACAGGATGGCCTGGCTGGCCACTACCAGAAAGCTGCCGATGACGACACTGGATAGCGGCGTGTCGTAGTGACCGGTAAAAAACGCCAGCCAAAGCAACAGCAATGCCAGAGCATAGGTGCCGGCCGCCAGGGCGAAACGTTTGAGCAACAGGCGCTGGATGGCGTTATGGGTCAATCGTTGATTCACCAAATGAAAAGAGACTGACAGAGCGTCCTACTCTACAGACCGTATGTCACTTTAGTGGCGTGGCCGATAAATGACCATCGATTTTCCGTGACCCATTTCCCCCTGTAGGAGCTGGCTTGCCAGCGAAGGCGTCCAATACAGTTGTCGCCTGAACCACCGCTTTCGCTGGCAAGCCAGCTCCTACAGCGAAGGCGTCCGCACAGGCAATACAGGTGTCGCCTGACCCACCGCTTTCGCTGGCAAGCCAGCTCCTACAGGGTTATGCCTACCCATACGACCAAGGTTTGACCACTGGCGCGTGTGCCCTTGAGCGAGGCGCGGTATACTGCCGCGCCTTTTTAGCGTCGCGCCAGCATGCCCGGCGTGCCTTGAAAGGTGCTTGCAACCGACCGATGCACCCAAGCTGCAAGCACCTTATTGAATGTTCCCGTCTTTTAGAGGAGCGCGACTCATGACCGTGATCAAGCAAGACGACCTGATTCAGAGCGTTGCCGACGCCCTGCAGTTCATTTCCTACTACCACCCCGTGGATTTCATCCAGGCGATGCACGAGGCCTACCTGCGCGAAGAATCGCCAGCGGCCCGCGACTCGATGGCACAGATCCTGATCAACTCGCGCATGTGCGCCACCGGCCACCGCCCGATCTGCCAGGACACCGGTATCGTCACCGTATTTGTCCGCGTGGGCATGGACGTGCGCTGGGATGGCGCGACCATGAGCCTGGACGACATGATCAACGAAGGCGTGCGTCGCGCCTACAACCTGCCGGAAAACGTCCTGCGTGCCTCGATCCTCGCCGACCCGGCGGGCGCTCGCAAGAACACCAAGGACAACACCCCGGCCGTTATCCACTACTCCATCGTTCCGGGTAACACCGTGGAAGTGGACGTGGCGGCCAAGGGCGGCGGCTCCGAGAACAAGTCGAAGATGGCCATGCTCAACCCGTCCGACTCGATCGTCGACTGGGTTCTGAAGACCGTTCCGACCATGGGTGCCGGCTGGTGCCCACCGGGCATGCTCGGCATCGGCATCGGCGGCACCGCCGAGAAAGCCGCGGTGATGGCCAAGGAAGTGTTGATGGAATCCATCGACATTCATGAGCTGAAAGCCCGTGGCCCGCAGAACCGCATTGAAGAAATGCGCCTGGAGCTGTTCGAGAAGGTCAACCAGTTGGGCATCGGCGCCCAGGGCCTCGGTGGCCTGACCACCGTGCTCGACGTGAAGATCATGGACTACCCGACCCACGCCGCCTCCCTGCCGGTGTGCATGATCCCGAACTGCGCCGCCACCCGTCACGCGCACTTCGTGCTCGACGGTTCCGGCCCGGCCTCGCTGGAAGCGCCACCGCTGGACGCCTACCCGGAAATCGTCTGGGAAGCCGGCCCGTCGGCCCGTCGCGTCAACCTCGACACCCTGACCCCGGAAGAAGTGCAAAGCTGGAAGCCGGGCGAAACCGTCCTGCTCAACGGCAAGATGCTCACCGGTCGCGACGCTGCGCACAAGCGCATGGTCGAGATGCTGAACAAGGGCGAAACCCTGCCGGTGGACCTCAAGGGTCGCTTCATCTACTACGTCGGCCCGGTCGATCCGGTCGGTGACGAAGTGGTTGGCCCGGCAGGCCCGACCACCGCAACGCGGATGGACAAGTTCACCCGTCAGATCCTCGAGCAGACTGGCCTGCTGGGCATGATCGGCAAATCCGAGCGCGGCCCGACCGCGATCGAAGCGATCAAGGACAGCAAGGCCGTGTACCTGATGGCCGTCGGCGGTGCCGCTTACCTGGTCGCCCAGGCAATCAAGAAGTCCAAGGTGCTGGCGTTTGCCGAACTGGGCATGGAAGCGATCTACGAGTTCGAGGTCAAGGACATGCCGGTGACCGTAGCGGTCGACAGCAAAGGCGAGTCCGTACACATCACCGGTCCTGCCATCTGGCAGAAAAAGATCAGTGAAAGCCTGGCGGTGGAAGTGCAGTAAACAGCACTCAAACCCTATGAAAGAACCGGCCTGTCGGCAACGACAGACCGGTTTTTTTTCGTTTGCTGAAAATCTGACCGGGTCATCACTCAATACAAAAAAAAACCAGGCACCGAGCCGATGCACGTGTCCGGCGAGTGGCGATCGTGGTTCACGTGCTATGGTGCTCACCCCCATTTTCACCTGTTGTTCTCTGCATGCTGCCGACATCCCGAACCCTGCGCCTGGCGCTCTACACCTTGTTGATCATCGCCGGCGCCGCCATCGCCGCGACCCTGGCCATGCGCCACGCCGTGCGCCAGTCAATGGTCGAAGACGCCGCCCGTGCCAATCAGCAATTGGCGCTGTATGCCACATCCCTGCATACCCTGATCGAACGTTACCGTGCCCTGCCCGCTGTGCTGGCGCTGGATCCGGAGCTGCGCTCGGCACTCAGGGGTGCGGTGAGCCCAGAGCAGCAGGATGCGCTGAACCGCAAACTGGAAAAGATCAACGGCGCCGCCGAATCCTCGACCCTGGAATTGCTCGACCGCAACGGCCTGGCCATTGCGGCCAGCAACTGGCGCCTGCCCAGCAGTTATGTCGGTCACAACTACGGGTTCCGCCCTTACTTCAACCAGACTCGCACCCAGGGCACCGGGCGTTTTTACGCGGTAGGCGTGACCAGCGGGATTCCCGGCTACTTCCTCTCCAGCGCGGTCAGCGATGACAATGGCCAGTTCCTCGGCGCCATGGTGGTGAAACTCGAATTTCCCGAACTGGAGCGCGAGTGGCGTCAGGGCAGCGACACCCTGCTGGTCAGCGACGCACGCGGGATCATTTTCATCGCCAACCAGCCTGGCTGGCGCTACCGCCTGCTCAAGCCGCTGAGCGACAGCGATCATGCCGAACTCAAGACCACCCGTCAGTACGACAAGCAGCCCCTGACGCCGCTTGAGTTTCAATCGTTGCGGCGCTTCGACGACAACAGTGACCTGGCTCGGGTCGATGGCCCGGACGGCAAGGTGGATTACCTGTGGGAGTCCCTGCCACTGAGTGCCGAGGGCTGGACCCTGCACCTGCTGCGTCGCCCGCAAGTCGCCTTCGAAGACAGCCGCAATGCGGCGCTCGCCGCGGCCGGGCTATGGCTGACCCTGGTGTTCCTGCTGCTGTTTCTCAACCAGCGCTGGCGCCTGGCCAAACTGCGTCAACGCAGTCGCGAAGAACTCGAACAGCTTGTACAAGAGCGTACCCGTGACCTGCGCACCGCCCAGGAGGGTCTGGTACAGTCGGCCAAACTCGCGGCACTGGGGCAGATGTCCGCCGCCCTGGCGCACGAAATCAACCAGCCGCTCACCACCCAGCGCATGCAGCTGGCGACCTTGCGCCTGCTGCTCGATAACGGCCGCGTCGACGACGCCTACAAGGCGCTCAAACCGGTAGATGAAATGCTCACCCGCATGGCGGCCCTCACCGGCCACCTGAAAACCTTCGCTCGCAAAAGCCCCAGCGGTTTACGCGAACGCCTGGACCTGGCGGCGGTGGTGGACCAGGCTTTGCAACTGCTCGACACCCGGTTGCGCGACGAACAGGTCAGCACGGTGTTGCACCTGACCCGCCCGGCCTGGGTGCGCGGCGATGCGATTCGCCTGGAACAGGTGCTGATCAATCTGCTGCGCAACGCCCTCGATGCGATGCAGGACAAACCCTGCAAGCGCCTGGAAATCCGCCTCGAAGCCGACGAGCAATTGTGGCGCCTGAGCGTGATCGACAACGGTGGCGGTATCGCCGAAGAGAACCTGTCCAAAGTCTTCGATCCGTTCTTCACCACCAAGCCGGTGGGCGATGGCCTGGGCATCGGTCTGGCCGTATCGTTTGCCATCATCCACGAATCCGGCGGGCGCCTGAGTGCCGACAATCATGACAAAGGTGCCGTGTTTACCGTGACCTTGCCCATCGACCTGGAGGTGCATGAACCATGCTGAACTCAGTGATAGTGGTCGACGACGAAAGCAGCATCCGCAGTGCCGTCGAGCAATGGTTGAGCCTGTCAGGTTTCGAGGTACAGCTGTTCAGCCGCGCCGATGAATGCCTGGCGCAATTGCCCAGGCACTTTGCCGGGGTGATTCTCAGCGATGTGCGCATGCCCGGCATGACCGGCCTGGAACTGCTGGCCGAGGTGCAACGCCGGGATGCCGATTTGCCGGTGATCCTGTTGACCGGCCACGGCGATGTACCGATGGCCGTCGAGGCCATGCGCGACGGTGCCTACGATTTCCTCGAAAAACCCTTCAGTCCGGAAACCCTGCTCGGCAGCCTGCGCCGCGCCCTCGACAAGCGCCGGCTGGTGCTGGAAAACCGCGCACTGCACGAGCAGGCGGACAACCGCGCCAGACTGGATGCCACGCTGCTCGGCGTGTCCCGGGGTTTGCAGACCCTGCGTCGACAGGTGCTGGACCTGGCAGCACTGCCGGTCAACGTGCTGATTCGCGGTGAAACCGGCAGCGGCAAGGAACTGGTTGCGCGTTGCCTGCACGACTTCGGGCCGCGGGCCGAGAAGCCTTTTGTCGCACTCAACTGCGCGGCCATCCCCGAGCAATTGTTCGAGGCCGAGCTGTTCGGCCACGAGAGCGGCGCGTTCACCGGGGCGTCCGGCAAGCGCATTGGCAAACTGGAGTACGCCAACGGCGGCACGCTGTTTCTCGATGAAATCGAAAGCATGCCACTGGCCCAGCAGGTGAAACTGTTGCGGGTGCTACAGGAGCAAAAGCTTGAGCGACTGGGGTCGAACCAGAGCATCCGCGTGGATTTGCGCATCATCGCCGCGACCAAACCGGACCTGCTCGACGAAGCGCGGGCCGGACGTTTTCGCGAAGACCTGGCCTATCGTTTGAACGTCGCCGAGTTGCGTTTGCCGCCGCTACGCGACCGGCGCGAGGACATCCCATTGCTCTACGAGTCGTTTGCCCGCAACGCTGCCGAACGCCTGGGGCGGACCTTGCCACCGTTGAGCGGTCCACAGCTGAGCCATCTATTGAGCCATGACTGGCCGGGTAATGTGCGCGAACTGGCGAACGTCGCCGAGCGTCAGGTATTGGGGCTCGGTGAGCCGGAGCCCTTGGGCATCGAGCCCGGCCAGTCACTGGCGGCGCAGCAGGAAGCGTTTGAGGCGCAATGCCTGCGTGCGGCGTTGACCCGGCACAAGGGCGATGTGAAAGCGGTGCTCGAAGAACTGCAACTGCCGCGCCGGACCTTCAATGAAAAGATGCAGCGGCATGGGTTGAGCAGGGAGATGTTCCTGTAGCGCCCGAGCTGGCTCCTTCGCTGGCAAGCCAGCTCCTACAATGTGCGGAGTACACAGATCCACTGTAGGAGCTGGCTTGCCAGCGAAGAGGCCGGCACAGCCAACACTCCCCGGAAGCAAATAGGCAGTTTTTCGCTCACCACTTACTTCCAATAAGCGGATTTCCGCTCATCGAAACACCCTCCCCCCTCTAAACCGGCCTTCTCCCCGTTGGCACAGCTCCTGCTATAGCCCAGGCAGACTGCGTTTCACCGCGCTCCACAAAAACAATTAAATGAAGGATCCGTCAATGGATAACTCCAACTCCCTGCCGCTTGGGTCGGCTGCCGCGCCGGCCAAAGAAAGAACCACCTCCAGCCGCATCAAATCGATCTTCAGCGGTTCCGTCGGCAACATGGTCGAATGGTACGACTGGTACGTCTACGCCGCTTTCTCCCTGTACTTCGCCAAGACCTTCTTCCCCAAAGGCGACACCACCGCCCAACTGCTCAACACTGCCGCGATCTTCGCCGTGGGCTTCCTGATGCGTCCGATCGGTGGCTGGCTGATGGGCCTGTATGCCGACAAGGTCGGGCGCAAAAAGGCCCTGATGGCCTCGGTGTACCTGATGTGCTTCGGCTCGCTGCTGATCGCCCTGAGCCCAGGCTACGAAATCATCGGCATCGGCGCGCCGATCCTGCTGGTGTTCGCGCGCTTGCTGCAAGGCCTGTCGGTGGGTGGCGAATACGGCACCTCCGCCACTTACCTCAGCGAGATGGCAACCAGGGAGCGTCGCGGCTTCTACTCCAGCTTCCAGTATGTGACGTTGATTTCCGGCCAGCTCATCGCCTTGGCGGTGCTGATCGTGCTGCAACAACTGCTGACCACCGAAGAACTCTATGCCTGGGGCTGGCGCATCCCGTTCGCCATCGGCGCGCTGTGTGCCGTGGTTGCGTTGTACCTGCGTCGCGGCATGGAAGAGACCGAGTCGTTCACCAAAAAAGAGAAAGCCAAGGAAAGCGCGATGCGCACCTTGCTGCGTCACCCCAAGGAACTGATGACCGTGGTCGGCCTGACCATGGGCGGTACCCTGGCGTTCTACACCTACACCACGTACATGCAGAAATACCTGGTGAACACCGTCGGCATGAGCATTTCCGACTCCACCACCATTTCCGCCGCCACACTGTTCCTGTTCATGTGCCTGCAACCGGTCATCGGCGGGCTGTCGGATAAAATCGGTCGCCGGCCGATTCTGATTGCCTTCGGCATCCTGGGAACCCTGTTCACCGTACCGATCCTCACCACCCTGCACACCATTACGACCTGGTGGGGCGCGTTCTTCCTGATCATGGCGGCACTGATCATCGTCAGCGGCTACACCTCGATCAATGCCGTGGTGAAAGCCGAACTGTTCCCGACCGAAATTCGCGCCCTGGGCGTGGGCCTGCCGTACGCACTGACCGTATCGATCTTCGGCGGCACCGCCGAATACATCGCACTATGGTTCAAGAGCATCGGCATGGAGACCGGTTACTACTGGTATGTCACCGCGTGTATTGCCGTGTCGTTGCTGGTGTACATCACCATGAAAGACACCCGCAAGCATTCGCGGATCGAGACTGACTGACAGTTTCATTGAGGGTGGCTGTTGTGGCCCTATCGCGAGCAGGCTCGCTCCCACATTGGATCTGCGCACACCAGACCTTTGTAGGAGCGAGCCTGCTCGCGAAGGCCGCGGCTCGGTCTCAAGAGAGTTCGGCAGTCCTAATCGCTGGTTAATGCCCAGGACTCATCCTGCACCCGCCTGATCAATTCAACGCGATGTGCAAACTGAATCTGGAGTAACCACCATGAACACCAAACTGATTCTCGCCCTGACCCTATCTGTACTGGCGGTCAATACCTTCGCCGCCGACGGTTACGACCGCACCGGTTCCGCCGCCTTCACCGCGCGAAGCAACGCCGCTGGCGACAGCCGCACCGACGCGGCCAATGTCGCTACCAACAGCGTCGATCGCACCGACGCAGCCAAAGTCGCTACCGACAGCGTCGATCGCACCGACACCGCTCGTACCAACTGATCCCTGAACGCATCACCACAGCCTGGCTTTGGCCGGGCTTTGTCGTTTCTGCGATCTTTTTGCAGTCAAGCAAAATCCTGAGCTGGAACTTGCACGATACGGCCTGCACTATTTGCCATCCCGAACGCCCCAGGAATTCACTCCATGCCCGACGACATCCATTTCTACGAACCCGCCAACGGCCACGGCCTGCCGCATGACCCGTTCAACGCCATCGTCGGCCCACGCCCCATCGGCTGGATCTCTTCACAGGATGCCGAGGGCCGCTTGAACCTGGCGCCCTACAGCTTCTTCACCGCCTTCAACTACGTTCCGCCGATCATTGGTTTTTCCAGCATCGGGCGCAAAGACAGCCTGAATAACATTGAGCAGACCGGCGAATTCGCCTGGAACCTGGCGACGCGGCCGCTGGCCGAGCAAATGAACCAGAGCTGCGCCATGGTCGGGCCCGAGGTCAACGAATTCGAGCTGGCCGGACTGACGACCGCTGCCTCGAAGGTCATTCAGGTGCCACGGGTCGCCGAAAGCCCGGTGTCGTTCGAGTGCAAGGTCACGCAGATCATTCAGTTGCAGCGGGCGGACGGCGATGTGGTGCCGAGCTGGCTGATCCTCGGCGAAGTGGTCGCCGTGCATATCGCCAAATGGCTGTTGAAGGATGGGATATACGACACCGCCGCGGCAGAACCGATTCTGCGCGGCGGCGGGCCAGCGGATTATTTCCAGCTGGGGCCTGAGGCGTTGTTCAAGATGTACCGCCCGGGGCGGTGAAGTCACTACCAGAGCAGGTCGGTGTTTTCCTCGACGTCCTTGAGACGGGTCAGCTCCTTGGCGGCCGCATCATCGGCCTCGTGGGCGGTCTTGAAGACCTGGCCTTCCAGCACTTTGTGAAAGCGCGGGGCGCCGGAACCACCCAGCGCCTTGACGGCGATAGCGGCGTGGTAACCACCCTCGCCCGGTACTACAGCGGAAACAGCTTCGAAGTGTTCAAAGGCTTTACGTGCCATGTCGCGAATCCTGGCTGGTTGAGAATGCTGTCATTAAACCCTCAACCGGCCAGTTTGTGTACCGCCGCTGCGGACTGACCGAGGGCCTGCGCCGCCGAGACATCCTTGAAGGTGTGGAAATCCAGGCTGTTGACCACCAGGTCCTGTACCAGCTCGGCAAAAACCTCCATCGTCGGCGTGCTGAAGTACGCGGTCATGGCCTGTTGATTGCTCCAGAAACCGGACACCAGCCACAGATCCGGATCGCACTGCGAATGCTGCAAGGCAAAGCTCAGGCAGCCTGGCGCTGCGCGGGACGGTTCGATCAGGGCGCTGAGGCGCACACCGAGTTCCGCCGAACGCCCGGCGCGCGCTCGTACGAAGGCCATATGACTGACGGGGATCTGCTTGGACATGTTCAACCCTCCCGGGGAGTCGCGTGGCAGCCGGGGGACGGGCTGCGACAGGATCAAAGGTTAAGGGCCGCGACGCCGGCCTCGTTAGTCGATTCCTGCCGGCGCGTTGCACAATCCTGCGAAACTGCATGGGAAGCCTGTAACAAGCGGTAAAACCCTGTCACGGTTCTGCCATACGAGTTTCAAGCAAGTTTTTCAGGCGCAAGGCTCTAGTGTTAACACCGCCGGTCGAGCCCAGGCAGAATCAGGCAAGCATCTGGCAGGATGTGTCTACCGCTGTCACTTGCACAAACTTATGCTCTGCCCCATTCCCACCCTGCCTTGCCGAGGATGCCTCGCATGTCGTCGCTCGATCACATTCAAGCCCCGCTGGACACCGACATGGAAAAGCAGCGCGCAGAACTGGCGGCGATCATTCGCCGTAACACCGCCGAAGATGGCAGTTATGCCACGGCCATCGGCTCGCTGTTCATGTCACGCCACAGCCAGTCCCACGAATTCGCCCCGGTGCTCGCGCAACCGGCGCTGTGCATCATGGCCCAGGGGCGCAAGGAAGTTCAGTTGGCCAACGAGTACTTCAACTACGACCCGTTGAACTACCTGGTGGTCTCGGTCTCGATGCCGCTGAGTGGACGGGTGGTGGATGTCTCGGCCGAGGAACCGATCCTGGCTTTGCGCCTGGACATCGACCCGACGGAAATCACTGCACTGATCGCCGACGCCGGCCCCCTCGGCGTACCCACCCGGCCGACCGGGCGCGGGCTGTATGTCGAACGGCTCGACACCAACATGCTTGATGCGGTGCTGCGTCTGGCACGGCTACTGGACACGCCTAAAGACATCGCCATGCTCGCGCCGCTGATTCGCCGGGAGATCCTCTATCGACTGTTGCGCAGCAAACAGGGGCATCGGCTGTACGAAATCGCCATCGCCAACAGTCAGAGCCATCGCATCAGCCAGGCGATCAAATGGCTCAACGGCAATTTTGAACAACCGTTGCGCATTGATGATCTGGCGAAAGAAGTGAACCTGAGCGTGTCGACGCTGCATCACCGTTTCAAGGCGATGACGGCGATGAGTCCGTTGCAGTATCAGAAGCAGCTTCGCCTGCAGGAAGCGCGGCGGCTGATGCTGGCCGAAGGGCTGGAGGCTTCGGCGGCGGGGTATCGCGTCGGCTATGAAAGCCCTTCGCAGTTCAGCCGGGAGTACAGCCGGTTGTTCGGTGCGCCGCCGTTAAGGGATCTGGCGCGATTGCGGCTATCGGTCTGATCAGGAGGGTGTGGTGTTGCGAATGGCGCTATCGCTGGCAAGCCAGCTCCTACAGGGGGGATCACGGTCCTTGTAGGAGCTGGCTTGCCAGCGATGGGCTGCGCAGCAGCCCCCTGAAAATCAGGCGCCAAGTACCCGGCAAGCCTCTGCCGGCAACGTCACCGACACCGGATGCCCAATGCTCAGGCCGAAGCCCTGACACGGCGTACTCAGCGCGGTAAACGACACCCCGGAACACTCCACCGTGGTCTCGATGGTCGCGCCGATATCGCGCACGAACGTCACCTTGCCCAGCAAGCGGTTGCCCGCGGTCGCCTGGGGGGCGGACAGTTGCAGGTCTTCAGGACGAATCAGCATCTTCAACTTCTCCCCTGCCGCAATACTGGTGCAGATCGGCACTTGCAGCGCATCGCCACCCGGCAGGCTGACCTTGCCGTTGCCCAGCGCCGTGGCCGGGAAGATGTTGCCCGAGCCGATGAAGTCCGCGACGAACTCGTTGGCCGGGTGCCGGTAGATTTCAATCGGCGTGCCCACTTGCTGCACCCGATGCTCACCCAGCACCACCACGATATCGGCCATGGTCATGGCCTCGCGCTGGTCGTGGGTCACCATGATGGTGGTGATGTTCAGGCGTTGTTGCAGTTGACGGATTTCCACCTGCATCGACTCGCGCAGCTTGGCGTCCAGCGCCGACAACGGTTCGTCGAGCAGCAGGATTTTCGGGTGCGAGGCAATCGCCCGGGCAATCGCCACGCGCTGACGCTGGCCACCGGAGAGCTTGGCCACCGGACGATTGATCATCGGTTGCAGCTGGATCAGTTCCAGCAATTCCACCACCCGCGCCTGCTGATCGGCCTTGCTGACCCCGCGCAGTTTCAGCGGATAGGCGATGTTCTCGCCCACGGTCATGTGCGGGAACAGTGCCAGGGACTGGAACACCATGCCGAAGTTGCGCAGGTGCGCCGGGGTGTTGCCGATGTCCTCACCGTCCAGGCGGATCTCGCCGCCGGTCAGGGTTTCAAGGCCGGCAATCATGCGCAGCAACGTGGTTTTGCCGCAGCCCGAAGGGCCGAGGAAACACACCAGCTTGCCCTCGGGCAAATGCAGGTTCACATCCGTTACCGCGCAGGCCGAGCCGTAATGTTTCTCGACGTTTTCCAGAATCAGACCAGACATAAGAATCACCTCAAAAATAAGGTTCTGTCTGGAGGTCGCCGAGCGATGATCAGGCAAGGCAAAAGTCTGCGAAGAAGCGGAGTTGACTTTAGTCAATGAGCATTCTGAGCTGACTTTTAACGCAGCATGATCGAGCGCAGGCACCTCCGGGCAGAAGCTAGAACGAAACGCCACCTTCGCCGACTAACTTCTCCAGCGCCCAGATCAGGACGAAGTCGATCAGCACGATCAGCACGGCAAACGAAAATACGGTTGGGTCGAGCGAAGACACGGTGCGGCTGTACATCCAGATCGGCACGGTCATCACATCGATGGTGTAGAGGAAGTAGGTCACGGTGAACTCGTTGAACGAGACGATGAACGCCAGCAGCATGCCCGCCAGGATCCCCGACTTCATCAACGGCACCACCACATCGACAATCGCCCGCAGCGGTGAAGCGCCAAGCATTTGCGCGGCCTCTTCGACTTCGCTGCCAATGGAGAGCATCGCCGCCGTGCAGTTCTTCACCACGAATGGCAACGCCAGGATCACATGGGCGATGACCAGTCGCGAGGTGGTCATCTGGAACGGCAGGCTGTCGAACACCAGCAGCAGCGCCAGCCCCAATACCACCATCGGGAACACCAGGGGCAGCGACATCAATTGCAGCGCCACGGCCTTGCCGCGGAACTCGCAACGGGTCAGCGCGTAAGCCGCTGGCACCGCGATCAACGTGGCGAAGATCATGGTCAGGCATGACACCATCAGGCTGGTGGTCATGGCCTTGCCCAGGCTCAGCACATCGCTGGCATCCGGCGAGACGAAGGTGTGCCAGGCCGCCTTGTACCATTGCAGGCTGTAGCTGCTCGGCGGAAAGTCGAGGTTCGACGCGCCGCTGAACGACATCACGATCATGGTCAGGATCGGCAGCACCGCCAACAGCAGGATGAAGCCCGAAAGGATGCCGGCAAACTTGCCGGTTTCACCCGGCAACAGGCCATAACGCTTCTTGGTCAGGGTACTCATTGCGAAGCCTCCAGCATGCGGCGACGACGGCCAGTGATGTATTCGGACAGGGTCATGATCGCCAGGGTGGTGACGATCAGCACCACACCGGCAGCGGATGCGGCGGGCCAGTTCATCAGCGGGGCGATCTGGTCATGCACCATCACCGCCAGCATCGGCACACGCCGGCCACCGAGCAGCAACGGCACCACGAAACTGCTGGCGTTGTAGGCGAACACCAGGGTCGCACCGGTAATGATCCCCGGCAGACTCATTGGCAATACCACTTGGCGGAACACCTGCAAGCGACTGGCACCGAGGGTGGCGGCGGCCTCTTCATAGCTGCGAGCGACACCGCGCATGGCGCTGGCAATCGGCAACACGGCCAGCGGGAAGGCGGTTTGCACCAGGCCCATCAACACGCCGTTCTGGTTGTACAACAGCATGATCGGGCGCTTGATCAGGCCCAGGCCCATCAGAGTCTGGTTGAGCATGCCGCCGGGACCGAGGATCACCAGCCAGCCGTAGCTTTGCAGCAGCAGGTTGACCAGCAATGGCAGCAACACTGCCGCCAGGAAGATCCGTCGCACGAACGGTGAGGTCAGGCGCGACATGGTGTAGGCCACCGGGATCGCCAGGATCACTGCGATCACCGCGCTGATCAGCGCCAGGCGCAGGGTCAGCATCAGCGATTTGAGGTAATAGGGTTCCAGCAACTGGGCGTAACTGGCCAGGCTGAACCCGGACCATTCCGCGCCTTTGGTGCCCACGCTCATGCGCAGTACCAACAGGCTGGCGGCAATCAATACGCCAAGAAACAGCATCGACGGCGAGAGGAAAAACCAGGCGCGCGTCGTTGGCGAAACACCCTGAGCAGCGCGCACGGGGGCGGCACTCACCGGATGGGTCAGAGGTTGGTGTTCCATAGCAAGGGTCTCGTCAATGGAAGATCAGGCGCATGGCGAGTGCTGCGCACTCGATCGCTGGCAAGCCAGCTCCTACAGGTCATGCGCTGTTCTTGTAGGAGCTGGCTTTCCAGCGATGGACGTCAACG
>NZ_AKJJ01000155.1:0-16117 GCF_000282395.1 Pseudomonas sp. GM55
CCCCGCCGATAGCGGCTTCCACCGTCACGCCCTGAGCGATCGAGACGTTGCCCACCAGGCCGCCGACATCGGAGAACGAGCCTTGGTTGAGGTTGATCTTCTGATTCTGGGTGAACCCGGAGAAGTCCAGCGTGTCGTTACCACCGCCATCCCACACCGAGAACACCACTTTGGAGGCCGCCGACGTAGCGCTGTAGAAGTCGCGATCGGCGTTGGAATTAAAGCCGTACACGGTGTTATCGGCACGGGTCTCCATATTGGCCCCGTAGAGCTTTTGCACGGCGGCGATGTCGTCCATCAACGGTGCCGAAGCATAGGCGCCGCTGCCGTCCTTGCTGAAGTTCTGGTTGGTGTTGCTCTCGCTCCAGTAGCTCATCAAGCTGTAGCCGCGCGTGTCTTGCGCGTAGGTCACATCGTTATAGGTCGGATTACCGTTACCCGCGTTATAGACGCCAGGATGGGACAGGCCCAGGCTGTGGCCAATTTCATGGGTCAGGGTCTGCCGGCCATAGTTGCCATGGTCCGGGGTCTTGTTGACCTGATATTGGTCGTTGATCAGGTACCACGACTGACCGTCGTAGCTGCTGCCCGACGGTAGGTAGGCGAAGGCGGCGCCGCCAGTGCTGACGTTGTAGTTGCCGAAGCTCAGTTGACCGTCACCGTTCGCCGCGTCTTGTGTGAACCTCACGTTGGCCACATCCGACCAGGATTGCAATGCGAGAATTGCCTGGGCTTTCTGCTGCGCGCTGAACTCGCTGAAATCCCCCAGTCGCGAGTCGTAATTGGAGGGTGAGGAGGTCATGAAACTGAAGCCCAGTTCGATCTTGCCATTACCGTCCTTGTCGCCCCAGGACATGTTTTTGCGCAGGATCGAATCGGCTGCCTGGTCGGCAGTGAACGACGGTTTGCCGTTGATCAGTTCCGAGCCACCACGGTCGTACAAATGGTTGAAGGCATCGACTTGGCTGTAGGCCGAACTGACCCGGCCCGAGGCCTCCACCACTTTTTCTTTTGCTTTTGCCTGTGACATTGCTCACATCCTTGTTTCAAGTAGTCAATTTCGATAGACCACGACAACCCCTTCGCGAGATCGTCCTATCACTCGCCCTGTTGAAGGCGATACAAAACTGACACAGTTGCAAGCAGCACAGCTATTGAATTTTTAGATAGCGCAAAGGACACCACAGAACACAGTATCCCGCGCACAAGAACTCACCTCCAAGTCACCAACCTGGCTGGCGCACCAAAGAAAAGCCCGGCATTTCTGCCGGGCTTTTCTTACTGCTTTAAGCGCGTCGTTTGATTGCGATCTTTGACCACAGGGTAAAGGCGACTGGTGGTGTCCAACCTGAGTTTGAAGTGTGTTCTTGCAGGCACAAGTACTTATTGCCTTCGTACGTCACGCCATCCTCTTTGCGATACCGATGGTTCAATTGCCATTCAGGACACTCTGGGTCTGTTATGTCTCCGGCAGTTCTAACACTCAGGCTCCTGCTCGGAAGCGATTCTTTTCCCGAAGAGTTTGTGGCCGTGACAAAGTAGCTGTACTGAGTGTTCGGCGTTAGACCTGAGTCCTCCAGCGTAAAAGCCGACGTATGGCCTATTGAAGTTCCATTTCGGTACAGCGTGTATACCTCGATCGGACTAGGACCGGCTGAAGCCCCCCAACTCAGGGTGATGCTGGTTTCAGTCACGTCCTTGGAGGTCAAGTTTGCAGGAGCCGTTGGCCGGTCACCAATACCTGATTCACCGTGAATCAAGGGAGCGTAACGATTGTAGAACTCCCAATCGTAAGGAACATTGTCCACGCTGACACCATCATCCCAGTTGATCGACCAGGTCATCAGCCCTTTGATGGAATGGCCGGCAGCATCGAGACGTTTGAAAGCATTGACCACTGCAGCAGGATCAATCACATAGCCTGTGGCCGCAGCGTCAACGTTGGCTGGTAAGCCAATAACAAATTTATCTGCAGGAATGGCGATGTAGTCCCGAGTGCCTGTTACCAGGCTTTCGGTCAGGTAGAAGAGAAAATCCTCTTTCATCGCATCATTGTTCTGCGCAATCCAGGCGCCTTTACCGTCGTTGGCCTCTTGAACCCAGATCCCATCGCCACCTTGGTTGTAGTATTGAGGCGCAATGAAATCGTAGTACCCCTCGAGCGCCTGAATGTACTCAACGTACTTGCCGCCGCTCCTGAGATAAGGAAACTCAGGTGCCATGCTGATAATGAAGAGCTTTCCTTCGCTTTTGTAGTGATCTTTCACCAGTTTCAAGGCTGCAGGCAGCACCGCCTTGTTGTCAGCAAAATCGATGGCGCTTTGCTCGAGGTCGATATCCAGCCCATCGAAGCCGTAGATTTCAACCAAGCGGATGATCTCATTCGCCAGAGGTTGTTCATCCCCTTTGTGCAACTCGATATGAGCGTCGGCACCCCCCAACGAAATCAAGACAGCCCTTCCCTGGCTGTTCAGCACGCCGACCTGGCGGCGAAACTCGTCGTCGGACAGGTTGTAGGGTTTAAAGGTAGGAATGCCCTGGCCTTTCATAAAGGCCACAGCAACAACGTTGTAGTCCTTGGGGATATCCACCAGATCCAGATTGGCGAACTGCCCACCTTGATAACCGTCACCATGGCCAGCGGGCCAGTTATGCCAAAAGCCCATCAAGATTTTTTTATTGGCAATGCTAGGCATCAGAGATGCTGAATCACTTACTTCAGACTTCAGTAATGAAAAATCAATCTTGGACATTGTTCTATTCCTTCAGAACTGTATCAAGAGCCGTGCATGGCCCGAATTTTATTTAAAGTTCACATCGAACGCCTGATAGAACGCATTGCCGGTATCAGCAACCACCCAAAGCAAGACAATGACATGATGGCCTTGCTTACCCAGTGGTAGCTTCACTTCATGCTCTATTTTTGCCTTCAATTCAGAGGAATGCTCGTAATACGGAATTTGAGTATAAAAATCATCATAAAAAGACTTTGGTTCAAGCTGAGCGCGACTTATGCGCTTTTCAGGATCCCAGCCATCCTTAGTAATAAACCAGCTATAACCCCGAGTCACGTGAGGCACGGTGTATACCCACTCAACATGAAACATCTGTCCCGGATCAACATTCAACAGAGGCCAGGTAAATGGGCGATTTAGCTTTTGGCTCATTTCCTCGTTCGTGAAGTTAACGCAGTCGCGGGCATCTGTCTTGCCACCGCTGAGGATATAACCATCGGCCGGTGGCACTACGCTTACGCTGTCAGTCTCGTAAGGCCTTGGGAATGGGCCCGCAGTCAATGATGGAAAGTTCTTACCCCCTTCCATTTCATTAGCTTGCCAATCAAGGATAAGGCCTTCTTCTGTAGCAACAGCACTACGACTAGGAGGGGAAACTACACGTCCGTGTTTTAACTTAGGACTAGATTCTGGTTTATTCATCACGCTCACTCCTTTGATTAGTTTATCTCTCCCTAGAGGAGAAATCTCAGGCTAGCGCAAGGTTTTAGATTGTCCACCGTAAAAAATAAATACGACTAAAAAGGCAGGAAAATAACAGCCAAACGAGCTCATCCGACACCCCACCTCTCTCTTCTCCAGCAAAAACAAACGAATGAGTTAGTTTCATCAAACAAATAGATATCTATAACCTTTCGAAATACATACAAAAAACAATATATCTTTATCTTATTAACCATGAAAGACGGACAGCATGAAAACGTCGGCTAAGGTGAGATGGCGCCCAAGTGAGCAACATTGAAACTGCGATTGGGCGAGAGAGCTCTCAGGACAATTGCGCAGAGCGTTGTGCATATTTTTTTGCAAGGAGGCGTGCAACCATGGATACGATAAAGGGCTGTTCGGACTTATTAGAACAACTGAAAAAAACAAGACATTTTCAACTTTACAGGAAGGCTTCAATCTCCGATGGCCGCCAAGCATCGGAATGGGCGCTCAACGAATCTACGTATGCAGAACAGCAGACGAAGTACTAAACGCTGCGAATGATACGGGTGCCACCAAAAGCATCGAGCAGATAGCAGCCTAGGGCGGACACACGCCGTCATTAGTAGAGTCAGGTCTGACGACAACACTCAATGCAGCAAACCAGCAGATCCACTCCCATTTTCGAGTGCGGCTATACCATCGTTGATGGCCTGCTGGTTACGGTCGAGTTGAGACAGGCAGCCTCTACATTACCCTCCAGATCAACCGCCCAACGCTGGATGATGGCCTTGGCCAGTTCTTCAATTGCAGCAGCGATGGAGAACACGCAGTACGTCTGGTAGCACGTCGGTCATGGAGGTCCGTCTCCATCAATTGATCATCAGAAAAACTCACACTTGTCAGACATCGGGATTTTAGCAATATCACCACGCCCCGTGCATACCAGGCTGACCTTGGAGCCAGCCTGAAGCTTGGCAACCTCTGACTCTTGACCATCCCGAAACTTGAACTGAGGCTCCATGAACTGATTCACCCCGCCTTTCAACGTAACGTAAGGCTTTCCAAGAAAATCAGTATTGATCGAAGCAATTGTGCCTGACACCTTAAATTCTTTGCCTTTGAACGTCTGATCAGCAGCGACAGTATTGCGACTGTAGGCCGAAGCTATTTGTGCTGCCGTGTAGGTGTCCAAAACAGCCTTCTCAACTTCACGAACATCTTCAGCACTTGGCTTGGGTATGCTGCTGGATGACGTGTAGGAACTCGAACTTGTGGTGTGACTCTCTTGAGACTTGTACGGCGTATATAGAAAGAAAACCATCCAGCCAATGCCGATGATCCTAGATAGAGTACTGTGGCCGCTACGCAGTAAAAACCACGCAAAGATGAATGGGAGGAGGAAAATACCCAATCCCAGCCAAAAGCCTACAGTGCGTTGAGGGGCGGCAGGAGTGCTTCGGGGTAACATATCTCCTTGCCAAGATCCTTGTGGCTGGGGTGCTTGTCGGGATGGTCGCGGATGAGGGGCGCCACAACCCGGACAAGCAGAGGCGATGTCGCTCATCAGTTTTGAACATTCATAGCACTCGACCAGAGCCATTATCGATCCTTGAAATCAAAGGGAGTTGTCATTGTGCCATTACGGATGACTATTGAACACTTGGCGACACAATAACCGTTTTCCACAGAAGCTTGTCCGCCCCCGAAATTTTCCGACCACTTTCGACAGCGCTTGAACTCTACGGAAGAAATATAAGCTGGCGCCTGTATGGAATTCCAGCCCAACATATCAGGTGCTTAGCAGGCGAAGACCGGGGGCTCTAGAAAAGGTCCAAAGGGCACCACAAATAACATTTGTGCCCCTCCAACAGCCACTCTACAACGCCAGATGGAAGCCATTAGAAAACAGAACGACCGAAGCCCAGGAACAACGAAGCCCGCTCTGTGGCGGGCTGTAGGACACCATAGAAAGCGGCGAGTCAGGCAGATTGTTTCTTCATAGCTCGTTGTACCGTGCTCAAGCTCACACCAAGCGCCTTGGCCGTATCTCGGTAGGACGATCCATTAGTGACGTGGGTACGGATTGCATCGGCGTTGGTGGTCTTCACGCCACCATTGTACACACCAGCCACCTTTGCCTTCTCGATGCCTTCACGTTGCCGTTCGCGAATCATCGAACGCTCAAATTCGGCAATAGCCCCCATCATCTGAAGCATCAGGTTCTGGTACTTGTCGTCTGCACCATTGAACATCAGGCTTTCTTTGTGGAAGCGGACAGACACGCCCTTCTCGTTCAAGGACTGAACCAAATTCAGCAGGTCTGACAGGCTACGAGCGAGACGGTCAATCGAGTGGACATGAACTGTGTCGCCCTCACGGACTGAATCCAGCATCACTAGAAGCTGTGGACGGTTGGTGTCCTTACCTGAACATTTGTCGGTGTAGACCTTGCCCAGTTGTACGCCATCAAGCTGACGAGCAGTGTTCTGGTCTACTGAGCTGATCCGTACATATCCAATATCCATTTTCGTCACCTGTGTTCATCTGGATCTAGAGGCTGACATTCCGCCCTTCAGACCCTTCGAAAACATCGCTGGGAACTACGAAACTGTATTCATTCGACAAGTGGTCATCAGGGTGCACCCTGCTGAGTACAACATATTCCACTTTACACGTTCCAGATGCCTTGACCAGTCGATGACATTGTTAAAGATCCTTGATTGCATCTTTGATGCATTCACGAAAAGGGACTCGAGGAGTAGCTCCAGACACGATCGTTCAGCGCCAACTCTCTTTGGTATTCTTGCCAATGGAGGCTTGTCGCCACCTTCCGATTGTTTCTCCTCCCAGCCCAAGCTACTCTAAACTCCGTCTGACGCTGTCTCTTGGCTAGACTACTTGGCCATGGCTAGCGGGGCATCCACCGCCTGAGCCTACCTGTGATAGCACCTCAACAAGGATATAAAATGACTGTAATTGCATTCCTTATCTTTGCCTCAGTATTTTTCCCGCCAGCATGGCTTGCAGTGCTTGGTTATATCGTTTATCTGCTCACGACCAAGAAGTCTCGAAGAAACAAAATTATTTTTCATGAGATACATAAATCCATAGCCCAGAATAGAGAACAGGTAGTTCTAAAACATCTCTACTATGGATCAGCCAAAAGCTTCGCAGCTGATCACGGGGCCTCTATGTCTCGCTACAAGAATGATCCTGAAGACGACACCTTGTCCGTCAAGCTAAACATAAATGATGAGAATTATCGAATCACGTTTCAAAGATGGCTGAAAGACTCAACTTTGCTGACTGTAGAAACAGAAGCAAAATCCCGAGATGCCCTTATAAACGCTTTGGGCAAGGACTCTGTACTGGGGAAACTCTTTAGCCAACAGTAGTATGGATATACAGCCCATAGCCCGATGAACCTCACGCATTGCGAACATAAACTTGGATAAGAGCAGCCCCAACTACTGACAGCTTCACTGCTTGCTGCATGTCAGATCAGCGGGGGCAAGTCCAGCATGCGTTTGTTCAACACGGACCACCGATTGACCCCAGCCTTGTCGAACAACTTGGATAGGTCATGCGGTTTGGCTTTTTCAATGACATGTGCTTGCTAGGACAGTCTTTCGGCTGACAGACGCCGACCAACGACATTCATCTTCGCAGGGAACGCCTTGTTCGCAATCTCCCTCAGGTCATCCACCTTGGCCGTGGTGATGATCGAGAGAAACGCCTGATGGACAGCACCCTTCTTCAGTGCTTGCACTCGTATCAAGAACGGTTGATCAGGACACCGCCTACGGAGCATCTGCTTGAACGAAGCCATGTCTTCCAGCAACCCTAGACTTTGTTCTGGATCATCGTAGAAGACTGAATGTTGGTATGACCACTGGTAGCCACGAAGGACTGTCAGATACTTTCTCTTGGTCTTCTCTTCACTGGACTCACTCACACACTGACCTCTCCACAGATGAACACACTCACTCGGAGTCCCCCTCCTATACTTGCGTCTTCAACCGAACCTCTACGTCACTGACCAACAAATGCTGGAGCCAGCGTCAACACTGGCAGGGGTTGAAGAGCAGGATGGCGAATCGGGGACAAATTTTGAGCCCGAGCATGCATTAGTAGTGCGGCAAACCTCAACCCACGTCGCAATCAAGCCTTTGCCAAGCAACACACCCAGAAATCGGACGCCTCCCGACAGCCAAGAGCCATAGCGAAGCCAAATCACCCATACTTTTGTGTGGTTTATTGCGAGATGATTGAACGTTTTTCGAATGCGTTTATGAATGTACGACCATGACTAACGGCCCACACGTCATCTATAGCATAGAAGCGCCTGTAGAGCCGTACAAGGCGATTAGGTAGGCAAACCAACATAGGAAAGGGTTGCACTTAGCGAGCCACAGACAGCCTTGCAGGGCCAGCCACAGAAAAGTTCAGGAAGGGTTTTACGTACAATGCAGAAACAACAAAGCCCCGTAGACCTTGATCTACGGGGCTTTACGTATAATGGCGGAGAGATAGGGATTCGAACCCTAGGTACCGGTGAAGGTACAACGGATTTCGAATCCGTCCCATTCGGCCACTCTGGCATCTCTCCAACGGCGCGCATCATAACAACACTTTCGCAGGAAGCGAACCCCCCAAGCGAAATATTTCTGTGCTTTCAGATGCTTGCGTCGGTTAAAGCGGTACGCCCAGACGATTGGCGACTTCTTCGTAGGCTTCGATGACATCACCGAGGCCCTGACGGAAGCGGTCCTTGTCCATTTTCTTGCCGGTCGCCTTGTCCCACAGACGGCAGCCGTCCGGGCTGAATTCGTCGCCCAGCACGATGGAACCATCGTGGAACACACCGAATTCCAGCTTGAAGTCGACCAGCAGCAGGCCGGCGTCGTCGAACAGTTTGCTCAGGACTTCATTGACCTTGAGCGACAGTTCTTTCATGCGAACCAGTTGCTCGGCGGTGCCCCAGCCAAATGCCACGACGTGGGATTCGTTGATGAACGGGTCGCCCTTGGCGTCGTCCTTCAGGAACAACTCGAAGGTGTAAGGGTTGAGCTTCATGCCCTCTTCGACACCCAGGCGCTTGACCAGGCTGCCAGCAGCGTAGTTACGCACGACACACTCGACCGGAATCATGTCGAGCTTCTTCACCAGGCATTCGTTGTCGCCCAGCAATTTGTCGAACTGGGTCGGCACGCCAGCGGCTTCGAGCTTCTGCATGATGAAGGCGTTGAACTTGTTGTTCACCATGCCTTTGCGGTCAAGCTGTTCGATACGCTTGCCGTCGAACGCCGAGGTGTCGTTGCGAAACAGCAGGATCAAACGGTTAGCGTCGTCGGTCTTGTAAACCGACTTGGCTTTGCCGCGGTAGAGTTCTTCACGTTTTTCCATGATGGGCTCCGCTTGCTAAGTAGATGGGCTAGGCGATGTGGCGCCAGTCGAGCCCTGAATCTTGATCGGCCAGTTGCAGCCAGTCCGGGTCGCACCCGAGGGTGTCGACAAAACATTGCCGGGCCAGCTGCGGCAGGTTGTTCTTGCTGCTCAGATGAGCCAGGACCAGGTGTTGCAGGTCTTTCCAGCCCAACTCGGCCACCAGGAATGCCGCCTGATGGTTATTCAAATGTCCCAGCTCACCGCCCACCCGTTGCTTGAGAAAGTACGGGTAATGACCGCGGGCCAGCATGTCACGACAGTGATTGGACTCGATCATCAACGCATCGAGGTCCCGATAGCCGTCCAGCACCTTGTCACAATACGAACCCAGGTCGGTCAACAGGCCGAAGCGCCGCTCACCGTCACTGAATACATATTGCGTCGGTTCCTGTGCATCGTGGGCCACGGCAATGACACCGATGCTCAAGTCGCCGATTTGCAGCTGCTCGCCGCCGGCCAGAAAGCCTGCGGGTTCAATCGGTTTGCGCATCCCGCGCAAGGTCCCGCGACTGAGGTAGACAGGCAGATTGTAGCGCCGAGACAGCAAACCCACGCCATGCACGTGGTCGGCATGTTCGTGGGTCACGAGTATCGCGCTCAGCTGCGCAGGGTTCACACCCAGGCGCAGCAGGCGTTTTTCGGTTTCCCGCAGGGAAAAACCACAATCCACCAAGACGTACGTATCAGCGCTGGCTATCAGCGTGCCGTTCCCTTGACTACCGCTGCCGAGAACGGCAAAACGCATAGGATCAGCCCAGGTTGTCCTGAATCTTGCTCAACACTTTACGCGCCACATCCGCCGGCGCCACGGTGTTGATGTTTTTCTCGACGGTGACCTGGACGTTCTCGCCAACCTTGCTCAGGCGAACCTGATAACGCTCGGCGCGGGCGTCAAGCTCTTCCTTGCTCGGCGCACTGCCGAACAGGCTGCTGAAGAAGCCTGGCTTGTCGTCTTTCTTCTCGGCTTTTTCGGCCAGGTTGATGTAGTACAGGCCCAGGCTGCGGTTGATGTCTTCAACGCGCCATTCGCCTTGTTCCAGCGCACGACCGACGCTCGACCAGGCACGATCCAGGTCGGTACCGACGTTCAGCACAGGGTTGCCACTGCCGTCTTCGCTGAGGCTGACACGGCTGGGGGCGTCGAAATCACGCGAAGCCAGCATCGAGACCGAACCGCCCTTCTCCGAGATACGGCTCATGCTCGCGAGCATGTCGTCGACCAGCGCCGCGTCCAGGCCAGTGTTGACCGAACGGTTGGTGAATGCCACGTCAGCGGTGCTGCCGGCAGGACGCTCGGCGCTGACCACATAGACTTCACTGGTGTTGCGCTGTACGCCTGGCTCGATGCGCACCCGCACGCGGGTTTCGCTGTCCGTACCCACGCCGGCCGCGCTCAGGCGTTTGCCCATGGCCGCGGACAGTTCGTCGGAATGTTGCCAGGTCGTGGTGAATTCACCGGTTTGCGGACGCTGTTCATCCAGACGGAAGCCGTTGTCCTGGAAGAACTGAACGGCCACAGGCCAGACTTCGGCCGGCGGGTTCTGGGCCAGAATGGAGCTGGAACCGCCGCTCTTCTGCAGGGAGTAGGCGCTGGCGTCGGCAGCTGCCGTCAGCGGCTGCGGCCGAGGAACGACGTATTCGCCCTTGGCGGTGTCATCAGCCACGTTGCGCGGGATCGGCAATAGCGGATCCAGACGCTTGGCAATACGGACATCCGGAGGCATTTGCATCGGTGCAGTCTGTTGCGCTTCCAGGTAATCGCTACCGCGGTCACGGAAATAACCTTCCGGGCCCCAGACCCATCCGCAGCCACTGGTGCTGGAGATAATCAAGGCAAGTGCGGAAAGTCCGGCCATTCGCTTCATGCGTTGTACTTCCTCAATTAAACCAGGACGCTGCACTGGCGCAGGGCCGAGCGCAGCGTTTCGTGACAAGGTGCGCTCAGCCAGGTCAGCGGCAGGCGAATGCCTTCGTGCATCAGGCCCATCTCAACCAGAGCCCACTTCACCGGAATCGGGTTGGCTTCGATGAACAGGTCCTTGTGCAGCGGCATCAGTTTTTCGTTGATTGCCCGCGCAGCCTCGGCGTCACCCCTGAGGGCGGCCTCGCACAGATCGGCCATTTCACGCGGAGCGACGTTGGCGGTGACGGAGATGTTGCCCTTGCCGCCCATCAGGATCAGCTCGACCGCGGTCGGATCATCGCCGGAAAGGACGATGAAGTCCTTGCTGACGCCATCGAGGATGGCTTTGGCGCGCTTGAGGTCGCCGGTCGCTTCCTTGATGCCGATGATGTTCGGCACAGTGGACAGGCGGATCACGGTCTCGGCCTGCATGTCGCAGGAGGTGCGGCCGGGAACGTTATAGAGAATCTGCGGGATGTCGACCGCTTCGGCGATGTGCTTGAAGTGCAGGTACAGGCCTTCCTGGGTCGGCTTGTTGTAGTACGGCACGACCAGCAGACAGGCATCGGCGCCGGCTTCCTTGGCGTTGCGGGTCAGCTCGATGGCTTCGCGGGTCGAGTTGGCGCCGGTACCGGCAATCACCGGAATGCGACCGTTGACCTGTTTGACGACGGCCTTGATGACGGCGATGTGTTCTTCGACGTCAAGGGTTGCCGACTCGCCGGTGGTGCCGACGGCGACAATGGCATGGGTGCCGTTTTCAAGGTGGAAGTCCACGAGTTTGCTGAGGCTGTCCCAGTCAAGACGCCCCTGTGCATCCATGGGTGTGACCAGTGCCACCATACTGCCCGCAATCATGAAACCGCTCCTGCCGGAAAAAGAGAGCCGTAATGGTACTGGCGCCAAGATGCTTGCACAAGCGAAGTACTGTGCTGCCGCCATTCCCCTTGGCGCCGGTTTTCGCTACCCTTCAGACTTTGATCGGTACTGATCAGCTTGTACGCCGGGTTCCAGCCTCCCTTTTCGGCCTCCCAGGCCCCGTTCCAGCATCGCCGCTACGCGCTCCCACTATATTATGGAGCGAGTTACGCGCCGCAGCCCGGGGTTTTCCGAGCGGGCACGCGCAGGCGCATCCCGACGGCCAACGCCCGTCAACCTACCGACCGCTCATCGCTTTAGGAATGCTGCATGTCCACCCCCACAGTTCGCGAACAATTCCTTGTCATCAGTGCGCTCGGCGCCCACCCCATGGAGCTGACCAACGTTCTGTGCCGCGCCAGCCATGAAAACCGCTGCGCCGTGGTCACCTCCCGCCTGACCCGTCATGGCGAATGCAGTGCGCTGGTCCTGGAAATCTCCGGTAGCTGGGATGCCTTGGCACGCCTGGAAGGCAGCCTGCCAGTGCTGGCCAAGCGGCATGCGTTCACGGTCAACGTGGTGCGCAGCGCCGCCCTGGAAAACCGCCCACAGGCCCTGCCGTACGTCGCTTATGTCAGCTCGGCCTACCGCTCGGACATCATCAACGAGCTGTGCCAGTTCTTCACGGACCACAATGTCGAGCTGGAAAACCTGACCTGCGACACCTATCAGGCTCCGCAGACCGGCGGCACCATGCTCAATGCCACCTTTACCGTGACCTTGCCGCCTGGCGTGCAGATCAGCTGGCTGCGCGATCAGTTCCTGGATTTTGCCGACGCGCTGAACCTGGACGCCCTGATCGAACCCTGGCGCCCACAGAACCCAATGTAAGGAAGCTTCCATGCCCGTTGCCATCGACCAACCGGTTGCCGATTTCGAAGCCCCCGCCACCAGCGGGCAGACCGTCAGCCTCGCCGGCCTGAAAGGCAAGCAGGTGGTGATCTACTTCTACCCCAAGGACAGCACGCCGGGCTGCACGACCGAGGGGCAAGGCTTTCGCGATCAATACGCGGCGTTCAAGGCCGCCAATACCGAAGTGTTCGGCGTGTCCCGCGACAGCCTGAAATCCCACGAGAACTTCAAGTGCAAGCAGGAGTTTCCCTTTGAGCTGATCAGCGACAAGGACGAAGCCATCTGCCAGCTGTTCGACGTGATCAAGCTGAAAAAGCTCTACGGCAAGGAATACATGGGCGTGGATCGCAGCACGTTCCTGATCGACGCCAAAGGCGTGCTGCGCCAGGAATGGCGCGGCGTGAAGGTGCCAGGACATGTTGATGCGGTACTGGCCGCCGCTCAGGCCCTCGACAAAGCCTGATTGATTGGGCTTCTGCTCAGACGCCTTCGCTGGCAAGCCAGCTCCTGCAAAGGATTACGCAAAACCTTGTAGGAGCTGGCTTGCCAGCGAAGTGGCCCTCAAGACCAGTATTTAAAGCAGCGGCGCCACCGCTGGCTCCTTGCGCGGCCAGGCATCCAGTACTGCCTTGAACAGCGTCGCCAGGGGAATCGCAAAGAACACCCCCCAGAAGCCCCACAACCCGCCAAACAGCAGCACCGCGCAGATGATCGCCACCGGATGCAGGTTGACCGCCTCCGAGAACAGCAAGGGCACCAGCACGTTGCCATCCAGTGTCTGAATGATCCCGTAAACCGCCATCAGGTAAATGAACTGATCGCTCCAGCCCCACTGGAACAGCGCAATCAGAAACACGGGCACAGTCACCACCACGGCGCCGACATAAGGCACTACCACCGAAATCCCCACCAGCAGTGCCAGCAACGCCGCGTAGTTGAGCTCAAGAACGACAAAGGCAATGTAGGTCACGCCACCGCAAATGAAGATTTCGATGACCTTGCCGCGAATGTAGTTGGCGATCTGCCGGTTCATTTCATGGGCGACCCGGGTGATCAACGCCCGCTCACGGGGCAGGTAACCGCGCACCCACTGGCCGATCATGGCCCGATCCTTGAGGAAGAAAAACACCAGGATCGGCACCAGCACCAGGTAGATCATGATGTTCACAAGCAAGGGCAGGCTCGACAGCGAGAACGTCAGTGCCCACTGACCAAACTTGCCGATTTCGCCCCGAGCCACCTCGATGGCCCGCAGCACCTGCTCGTCAGATACCAGATGCGGATAGCGCTCGGGCAACAACAGCAAGAGCGACTGCCACTTGGCGAGCATGCCGGGCAACTCGTTGAACAGGGTGATCAGTTGGTGCCAGAGCAACGGCACGACGACCACGATAAATACCAGCAACAACCCCATGAACAACGCAAAGACCAACCCCACCGCGACCCCGCCTGGCACCCGCAGGCGCTCGAGGGCCACCACCAGCCCCTGCATCAGGTACGCCAGCACCATCCCGGCGAGCACCGGCGCCAGCATACCGCCCAGGGTCAGGACGGCGGTGAATGCCAGAAACAGCAGGACAGCCAGCACTACCGCTTCTTCATCGGAGAAATAGCGCTGAATCCAGTCGCGCAACACTTTGAACATCAATAATCCTTAGGAGTAAACGCAGCCGATTTCAGGCTTTTTTCAACCAGTAACGGTAAACACCGGCATCTTCTTCTTCACGAAGCAGGGTATGACCAGCCAATCGGGCAAAGGTGCGAAAGTCGCGCTGTGAACCTGCATCGGTGGCGATGACCTTGAGCACTGCCCCACTGGTCAGCCGGTTGAGCTCCATCTTGGCCTTGAGCAACGGCAGCGGGCAATTCAGGCCGCTGGCGTCCAGTTCAACGTCATGCTCTACAGCGTCGGTCATTGCATCACTCCGGGTCAGGTGGTTGAGATGCCTAGAATATCTGGTCGCAACGCCGGTGTCCGGCTACAGTAAGGTCTTTGTCGACTAAGGCTTTGTGCATGACATTTTTGCGCCCTACCCTGCTGACGCTCGCGTGCCTGCTCGCCTCACCGGGCTTCGCCGACGACCTGCCGTCACTCGGCGACGCCAGTTCTGCCATTGTCTCACCGCAACAGGAATACCAGCTCGGCCGTGCCTGGTTGGCAATGTTGCGCAGCCAGGTTTCGCAACTCAACGATCCGCAACTCAAGGATTACGTGGAATCCAGCGTTTACCGACTGGTGGAGACCAGCCAGGTCACTGACCGGCGCCTGGAGTTCATCCTGATCAACAGCCCGCAGCTCAACGCCTTTGCAGCGCCGGGCGGGATCGTCGGGGTCAACGGCGGCTTGTTCCTCAATGCCCAGACCGAAGGCGAATATGCCTCGGTACTGGCGCACGAATTGGCTCACTTGTCGCAGCGCCACTTTGCCCGGGGCGTCGAAGCACAGCAACGCATGCAGGTACCGATGATGGCTGCATTGCTGGCCGGTATCGTGGTTGCAGCCGCGGGCGGCGGTAACGCCGGGATCGCCGCCATTGCCGGCACACAGGCAGCGGCCATCCAGGAACAACGACGATTCTCCCGCCAGAACGAACAGGAAGCCGATCGCATCGGCATTCTCAATCTGCAAAAGGCCGGTTATGACCCCCGGTCGATGCCCACCATGTTCGAACGCTTGATGCGTCAATACCGCTACGATGCCAAGCCACCGGAATTCCTGCTGACTCACCCGGTCACCGAATCGCGTATCGCCGACACCCGCAACCGTGCCGAACAGGCGCCACAGGGCGGCATCGAAGACAGCATGCGCTATCAACTGATCCGCGCGCGCGTCCAGCTGATCTATGAAGAAACCCCGGGGCTCGGTGCCAAGCGCTTCCGCGCCCTGCTCGACGAGAACCCGAAAAACGACGTGGCACGCTACGGCCTGGCGATCGCCCAGATCAAGGGCGGCCAACTGAACGAAGCGCGGGAAAACCTCAAGCAGTTGCTGGCCAAGGCACCCAACGAAATCATCTACAACCTGGCCCAGGTGGATCTGGACATCACCAACAATCGCCTGCCGGATGCCCAGTCCCGGGTTGACCGGCTGATAACCCAGTACCCTGGCAACTACCCGCTGAATCAGGTGCGCGTCGACCTGCTGCTGAAGCAGAACCGCGCTGGCGAAGCGGAGAAAGCTCTCGAAGGCCTGCTCAAGTCGCGTCCGGACGACCCGGACGTGTGGTATCAGGTTGCCGAGACGCGCGGCCTGTCAGGCAACATCATCGGCCTGCATCAGGCTCGCGCCGAATATTTTGCGCTGGTCGGGGACTACAAGCAGGCCATCCAGCAACTGGACTTCGCCAAGCGCAAGGCCGGCAGCAATTTCCCGCTGTCGTCACGGATCGATGCGCGGCAACGCGAACTGATGGAACAGGAGCGCATGATCAAAGACATGATGGGCTGACGCCTTCGGAGACAAAAAGTCAGGAATCACAAAAAAGCCCTGCTGGCGATAGCAGGGCTTTTTTTGACCGGAAAAACGCTTGAATCCTGTAGGAGCTGGCTTTTT
>NZ_AKJJ01000156.1:0-11484 GCF_000282395.1 Pseudomonas sp. GM55
GAAACCATAAGCCGCCGTTACCCAAAAACCGGATATGTACACAGTCAATAGCCGCTACTCAGTTCTTCACCACCACCCACGTAAAACACAACGGCAACTGCGCTGCCTGCTGCTGATAGCAGTCATAGAGCTCTTCGCGGTTGGAGTGCGAGTATTCCTTGAAGTGGCGGATCTGCAGCCCTGCCGCAATGGCGGCACTGAAGAGGTCGCTCAAGGTATGGACGAACCAGTAGGACGCCGCCGACGGCTGTTCGATCCTGCCTTCGTAGACGATCGGTTCGTGTTGCACGAACGGTTCGCGGCGGAAGTATGAACTGTCCAGGCGAAAAGGATCGATTGCCTCGGGGTCGAACATTTCCAGGAACGGGTGGGTTTCGTACACCACCAGCGCCCCACCCGGCTTCAGCGTACTCGCCACATGCCGGAAGAATTCGCCGATGTCCGGCATCCAGTTCAAGACCCCGATGGTGATCAGCGCCAGGTCAAAGCGCTCCTGCAGTTGCGCAGGCAGATGGTGAATGTCCGCTTCGATGAATTGCGGCGCATGGGGCGAGCGGGACGCCAGTTCCCGTGCCTGCTCGAGAAATGCTTCGGACTGGTCGACACCCACCACGCTGCGCGCGCCCAGGGCGAACAGTGACAGACTTTCGCGGCCGTTGTTGCAGCCCAGTTGCACCACCTCCTTGCCGTCGACACCTGTCTGGGTCAGCAAAGCGGTCAGGGTCTCATCCAGGCAGGAAAAATCCGCGTGCGCCACGTCCTTCAACAAGGTTTGCCATTCGCTGGAATCCTTGTGGTGACGGGCGGAGTCATTCCAGGCCTCTCGGTTACTGGCGATGGCTTGTTCTTTTGTCGGCAGTTCCATTGCACGCTCCAGGGTTCGGGTCGTCGAAGTGACCGGCCGAAGTCTAGATCAACCCTATCCTGGCAGGTGTTGCGAACTTGTAATCCACGCAGCACCGACGACTGCCCACGGCGAAAGCTATAGTTAATGACCTTGGGGACTTGTGGTTAAAACGATTTCGCAGGTGTTGCCATGAAAAAAACCGACCTGACACTTTTGCTCGCCATCTGCCTGAGCGCGACCGCTGTCGCCCACGCCGACGACTTGCCAGCCACCACTGACTACAGCAGTGAATTCAACTATTACGGCGCCGACCAACCCTTCGCACACCCCGTACCACCGTCCATGAGCACCGTACCACCGGGCACGTACATCCCGACCGCCCCCGGGGATTTCATCCCGGTTTCAAGCGAGCACGTGTTCTACGATTCGCGCCTGCCGACCGTGGCCGACGCCACGGTCAGGGTGTTTGTCCGCTCCTACGATCCGGAGCGTGGCGTCTACGTGAACCAGGAAGTCGAAAATCCCGGTTGCATGCTGTCCTGCCTGAGGCAAGGACCGGTGTTGCAGTGAGCACCAGGGGGTGTTCTCAATGAGTTTCCCCACCGCGGTAGGGAAACTGATTGAGAACGCCCCCTACCACTGGCGTTTGTCCGGACGGGCGAGACCGAGCTTTTCGATCCGGTAGCGCAACATGTCGCGACTCAGACCCAGCAGGCGTGCCGATTTGGTGACGTTCCAGTCGGTCTTGTCGAGCATCTTGCGCACCATGTCGCGTTCCACTTCCGGCAGGTTCATGGATTCGCTGCTGTTGTAGGACGGACGCTGTTCGCTGAAGTGTTGTGGTTCGTGATGAAACATCGGTGGCTCATCCACCAGGCTCAAGCAAACGTTCAACTGATGGGCGGCTATGGTGTCGCTTTGCGCCAGCAACACGGTTTGCTCCAGCATGTTGCGCAATTCGCGAACGTTGCCCGGCCAGCTGTAGCTGAGCAGCAACTCTTCGGCCTGGTCGCTGAAATGCAGGTTCGGCTTGCCGTAGCGTTTGCCATGCAGTGCCAGGAAGTGCCGGGCCAGCAGCAGGATATCGGCGCCACGGGCATACAGGCGCGGCACCTTGATCGAAATGATGCGCAGGCGGAAAAACAGGTCACGGCGGAATTTGCCTTGCTGGACCATTTGTTCGAGATTGCAGTTGGTGGCGCTGATCACCCGCAGATCGACCTTGCGCTCCTTCACCGAACCGACCCGGCGAATGGTCCGGTCTTCCAGCAGTTTCAGCAGCTTGGCTTGCAACAGCAGGTCCATTTCACCGATTTCATCGAGGAACAGCGTGCCGCCATCGGCCGCCTCCACCAGCCCCATGCGACGATCCTTGGCGTCGGTGAAGGCGCCCTTCTCGTGGCCGAACAGCTCCGATTCCACCAGATTGGACGGGATAGAAGCGCAGTTGAATTCAATGAATGGGCCTTTGCTGCGCGGGCCGTCGAAGTGCAAGGCCCGGGCCACCAGTTCCTTGCCGGTGCCGGTCTCGCCTTCCACCAGCACCGGTGGCAGATCGCTGTTGGCCATCCGCCGTTCGGCGTCGAGCAACTGGCGGATGGTGCCCTTGAGGTACGCCATCGGTGCCGACTCGCCAATCAGTGCCTGCACCCCCGACTTCTGGGCCTCGCGCTCCTGGTAAAACGACAGCGTACGCTCCATGCGGTCGGTGGCCAGGGCCTTGTCCAGCAGCAGCTTGAGCTCCGGCAGGGCCACCGGCTTGGTGACGTAATGAAAAGCGCCCTCTTTCATCGCCACCACGGCGTCTTCGACGTTGCCGTAGCCGGTCATCATGATCACTTTCAGATCCGGCGCGCTGATGCGCAGCTTCTGGATCAGTTCGTGACCACTCATGCCCGGCAACGAGTTGTCGGTCAGGACCACGTCAGGAGCGAAAGAACCCAATTGCTCCAGTGCATCTTCAGCCGAGTGGCAGACGGTCACCTCGAAGTCCTTGCGCTCCAGGTAAGTCTGAATATTCTCGGCGAGGATTTCGTCATCCTCGACCAGCAGAATGCTGTGCTCCATATTCCCCTCCCGTTGCCACTTTGAAATTGAGACAAACGCGGGTTCCTTCCTGCTCCTGGCTGGTCAGTTCGACTGAGCCGTCAAACCGCTCCATTATTCTTTTGACCAGGGCCAGGCCAACACCCAATCCGCCTTGTTTGGTGGTGAAAAACGGCTTGAAGACCATTTGTTGTTGTTGTTTGGACATGCCCTTGCCGGTGTCGGTCAGGATCATGCTCACGTCGCCAGGTACCGAGGAATCGATCTCGATCGTCAGCACGCCCCCTTTGGGCATGGCTTCCAGAGCATTAGCAAACAGGCTATTGAGTATTTGCGTGAGCAGCACCTGTTGGCTGACGACCGGTGGCACGCTGGCGGGAGAAAAACGCACTTCGACGTTCGAACGTTTGATCAAGGACTCAAAGGCACTCAAGGTGTCCTCGAGGGCCAGTACCAGGTCGACCGTTTCAAAGTCGTCATTCATCGGCCGCAAGGACACCAACAATTCACGGACCCAACGTGACATGCGGTCGACCTGACTGATGATGTCGCCAATATTTTTCTGTGCGGTCTGGCTGGCGATGTCCTGGGCCAGTTCGGCGCTGGAACGGATGTTCGCCAGCGGATTGCGCAAGCTGTGGGCCACCGCCGAGGACATTTCCCCCAGGGCGACAAAGGTTTCATTGGCGATCAGTTGTTTTTGCTGGCTCTGCAGCAGTATCGCCGCACGCCGGACGATCCAGAACAGCCCCAGGTAAATGGCCGCCCCGCCGATCAGGGTGGCCAGCCAGATCGCCTTGAAGCCACGCTGGATGCGTTCCACCAGGTCCACCGGTTCCTTGTAGATCTCCACCATGGCAATCACTTTGCTTCTGTCGGCGTTGAACATCGGAATGTAGTTCTCAACGAACAGGTATTCCGGTTCGCGCAGCAGACGCTGTTCGGGACGCTCCTCATCGATCTGGTGGTAGCGGGTGGACACTGGCGATTTCATTTCGAAGGATTCGTCCAGTTCGTTGTCGTCTTCGATGCGCACGCCGATCAACTCGGAGTTGGTCGACCAGACCACCGTGCGGTCCAGGGCATACACCGTCGCCAGCAGGATGTCCGGCAGATGCTCCACATGGTCGAGAAACTCGACGCGCGCGGCGGCCCGGGCGTCGGGGTTGACGTCGGAATCGGCATGGTCCAGGCGCGGGTCGAGCATTTCGCCCATTGTTCTGCCCGGCGAAATCCCGGCATGACGGATTTCGGCCTCGCCAATGGCTTGAATGAACTGCGCGGTCAGCATTGAATCGCGCTCGATGCTTTCATCGACTACAAAGCGCGTAGAGATGTAACCCAGGCCCAACGCCACCGCGGCAATGATGAGAAAGCTTGCCAGGGAGAACCAGCGCAGCAGGTTGAACTGCGGCCGCCACCCCCTGCGCGGTACTGCCGGAGCCTGCGGCGCAGCTACTTTTTGTTGTTCCAGTATCTGCATGGCGGTGTCCTGGATGCTTGAAATCGAACCTGTTCAGCCACTATCTGGATCAGTGTAGGTGGCATTGATAGCAACTGAGCGGCCAACGTAATTTTTTTGACACTATTGCGCCTGGGTCATCTCGGGTTGCGCGACCGAATGATGATGCTCAGGCTCCTCGTTACCACTGGCCGCCGGCGGATGCTGACGGTCAGTCTCTTCATGCAGGAAGTCGATGATGGACTGGGCGGAATGCTCATCCAGCCGCAGATTTGGCATTGGGATCCTGTTGTAGCGATCGAACAGTTCCATCGCAATCGGGTCCTTTTCCACGAGCATGCGATCCGGTTCGCGGATCCACCGAATGAGCCAGGCCGGATCGCGCTTATGGGTCACGCCGATCAGGTCCGGGCCGATGCTGCGCAAGCCGATGCCTTGACCGTCCAGCGGACCGAGGCTGTGGCAAGACGCGCAGCGAGTGCGGAACAGCTCTTCGCCATTGCTCGGCGGGCGGATTTGCGGAGCATCGGCGTAGCTTTCTTCGACGCTGGGCTGCTTCCAGTTATGCAGGGTATTGGCCAGTTGGTCGGCCAGGATCCACGGGTTTTCGAACGGCGAGGCTTTCATCCAGCGACCCGTTTCCTGGTTGCCGACGATCAGGCTCAGGTTGTGGTCCTTGTTGCGCCCGTTATCGATGCCTTCGATGAACAACCCCAGTTTCTTGCGCAGTTCGGTGACGTCGGCGAACTCCCCGGTGAGGAATTTCCAGCCCGGCCCGACCTGGAAGCGTTGCGCATAAGCCTTGAGCACTTCGGGGGTATCACTCAGGGGGTCGATGCTGATGGAGTAAAAGAAGATGTCCTTGCCGACCCGATCCCCCAGCAGTTTCTGCACCTGGCGCAGGCGCGCGGTTTCCAGGGGGCAGGAGTCGCTGCACGAGGTGAAGATGAAATTGATCACCACCACCTTGCCTTTGATCATGTCATCGAAAAAACGCAGCTGCTGGCCATCCTGGTCGGTCAGCAGGGTGTTGGGGAAATAGTTGCCACCCCACGGGGTGTCGGCTTCAGCGACATCGGGTACGGGAGTGGATGCCGGAGCCGGTTCGGGCGTCGATAATGGCTGGCTGGCGACCAGCAACTGGCTGGCCAGCAAACCGGTCACCAGCATCAGCACCCAGTGCATGCCCAAGGCCCGTGAGCGTGGTGAATGCAGCTTCAAAGGCGTAAACGCTCCTGAACGCTTGAAGTCGTAGCGCGCTTTTTTTGCCATCACCAGCCGCCTCGTAATCGTGAAGGTGGTAATAGTGACGATGCAAGGACCTCGCCAACGTTGTGACTGCTTTATATAAAAGCATTAACACCCGATAAAACAATGGCTTATCAACATCAACCTGCCATTGACCGTAGAAATGACCGGGGACTGACACCCACTAACGGGGATGTTCATGGGGCCAACTTGAACGACAGACGAACAGTGGTGCCCTCGCCTTCGCGACTGTCGAGGGTCACTACACCGCCAAAACGCTCCATGATCCGCTTGACCAGCACCAGCCCGACGCCCAGCCCGCCCTGTTTGGTGGTGAAGAACGGCCGGAAGGCCATGGTGCGCTGTTCATCGCTCATGCCTTTGCCGGTATCGCTCACCCTCACGCTGACGCGCTGGGCATCGCGCGGCTCGATCTGGATGGTCAGCGTACCGCCGTTGTCCATGGCCTCCACCGCGTTGGACAGCAGGCTGTTGAGGATCTGGGTCAGTTGCACCTGCTGGCTCAGGACCATGGGCGTCTGGTCCGGCTCGAACACTACCTTGACCTTGGCCTTGCTGATCTGTTGCTCGTAAGCCATCAGGCTGTCATGCAGTGCCGCCACCAGGTTCACTGGCTCAGCCTCGTCATTGAGCGGTCGCAGGGACTGGAGCAAATCCCGTACCCATGTCGACATGCGATCGACCTGGCAAATGATGTCGTTGATGTTCCCGTGTGCCGGCCCGCTGTCGAACTCTATCGCCAGCTCGGCGCTTGAGCGAATGGTCGCCAATGGGTTGCGCAGGCTGTGGGCGACCGCCGAGGACATCTCTCCCAGGGCCACGTAGGTTTCGTTGGTGATCAATTGCTTCTGCTGCGTCGCCAGCAGGATCGCCGCCCGCCGCACGATCCCGTACAGGCCCAGGTAAATCAGACCGCCGCCCAGGGCGGTCGCCAGCCAGATCAGCACCAGACCGCGCTCCATGCGGTTGATCAGGTCCTGCGGTTCCTTGTAAACCTCGACCATCGCCGTGACGGTGCGACCATCGGCATCGAACAGGGGAATGTAGTTTTCGATGAAGAGGTATTTGGGTGGCACCACGAACTTCTGCTCCATGCGGGATTTGTCCACATCGTGGTAGCTGGTCGACACAGGTAGCTTCGAGCTGAACGCCCGGTCGAGGTCCTCATCGCCATGGATCGTGGTGCCCATCAAGGCCGGGTTGGTCGACCAGATCACCCTGCGGTCGGGGGCATAGATGTTGACCAGGATCACGTCCGGCAAATTTTCGATATGGTCGAGGAAATCACCTCGGGCACTGGCGCGGGCCAGCGGGTCGACGTCTGGAAAGTCCTTGTCTTTTCGTGGGTCGAGCAACTCGCCCATGGTCCGGACGTTGGGTATCGATAGATGGCGCACCTCGGCCAAGGCAATCGCCTGAATGAATTGTGAGGTCAATAGCGCATCGCGCTGCACGCTTTCGGTAATCACGAACCGCGTGGATACCGCCCCCAGCGCCACCGCTACCGTCCCGATCACCGCCATGCTGACCAGCGAAAACCAGCGCAGCAGATCGAACGGCTGCTTGCGCGTGTTCAAGCGGACTTCGCTTTCGGTCGCAAGCACTTTGGCGATAGTGGTCATGGACACGATTCCCGGTTTACCCCCCTATAGGTTTATAGCCCACCCATGGCGGTTTGCCCGAACCTGGGTACTGCGACTCCCCACCTGCCCCGCCGCCCGATCCACCCCCAAAGTTGGGGGCAACCGCCCTATCTCCAACTTGCCGGTCTGTCACCGGCGGCTGCATCTACGCCTGTAGTTCGGGCCTCTCACGGGCGTTTTCGCTGATTGGTATGGAAGTTGCCCAACTCCCAGCCAACTGACCCATCCCCAAGGGGCAGGTACTTCGATAGAGGGAATACTCATGCACCCTTTACTGTGCAAAGCCACGACCGCCCTGGTCGTGACCGCTCTAGCCCAAGGCATCGCCCAGGCAGCGCTGTTTGCCGTAGACCCCGGACCCTACCTGCCAGCCAATGGCAATTTCGCCGCCTGGTATCAGGATAGCCACGGCCGAACCCTTGACCTGTGCTTATCAAAGGCTGTCAGTTCCAGGGTTGCCAGCGCGCCGGGCGCCCCAACTTACATGTGCTCGTTGATCCCTAATCCCGGCATTTTCGATGACACTCAACCGTTGGTCTTCCCGACCAATTTCCCCGACGAAGCGTTCTGGGCCACAGGCGAAACGACCATCGTCGATGCCGCCCGAGGCATCGACCTGACCTATGTCTCGGCGCTCGAAGCAGCCTTCAGTGGTGGGGATCCACTGGAGGGCGACCAGATCAGCTTCGCCCGTATCCGTATTCGCATCGATGTGCCCACCGCCGGCACTTATGTCATCACCCACCCCTACGGCGTCGAAGTGTTCAACGTCGACACCCCCGGCCGACGGGCGATCAACATGACCCGGGACATCGGCATCGGTGCGCCAAAAACCTACGACGGCGCGCTCAAGGGCGACGTCGGGCCGTTTCTGCGCAGCGTCAATGGTCCCTATACCGAGACCAACCCGACCACGGGCCAGACCGAACAGTTCGTCGGCGATCCGAACCTCAACGAAGCCGTCACCGGCAGCCCGTTCAACACCAACTACGTGCGCATTGAAGGCCCCAATGGCCTGGACTTGCGCACCAACCTCTTCGCCGTTTCCGGCAAGTTGTCGTCGGTGGTCCGGCCGACTCCGGTGATCGCCGAGCGCAGCACCTATTCGCGCCATGCCGGTACCAGCGCACCGGTGGCCCAGCAGGACGTGTTCGTGTTGGCCCCGCCACCACCGGCCACCGTGACCCTGGCCAGCAACAACCCGGTCCTGAACTTCACCGAAGCGAACACCACCGGCCACTGGTATGCGCAGTCGCCGAACAACCCGACGCTGCCGAGCACCTTGCAAGTGACCGCCGACAACCACCTGGCCATCGCCAGCAGCACGCCAACCACCTTGCCCATGCCGCTGACCGACCTGGTGACGATCTCACGCGCCGAATACAGCCTGAGCACCGGGCAAATCACCATCACGGCCTCGACCAGCGATGAAACGTCGCCACCGGTGCTCACCGCTACCACTGGCACCGGTCTCGCCATCGGCGCCCTGAGTGGCGACGGCGCAGTGAAAAGCCTGGCCACCGGCATCACGCCGATTCCGCCAGCCCAGGTTCGCGTGACGTCATCCAATGGCGGCAGCGATACCGAAGAAGTGGTCATCGTGCAATGAACGCTCACATGCCCGGATCCTCATCAGGAGGCATCATGAACAAATGGCCACGCCTGGCGCTCAACGCCCTGGGACTGACTCTATCGCTGTCCGGCAGTGCGTTCGCGCAACTTGCCGCCGTCGATCCCGGTCCCTACACCTTTGCCACCGGGAAATTCCCGATCTGGTATCAGGACAATAATCTACTGTCGATGGAGCTGTGCCAGTCCCGCGCCGCCAGCTCGCGGGTGCCAGCCAGTGTGCCACCGGCCTACATGTGCACCCTGCTGCCGACACCGGGCGTTTTCGACGACACCCTGCCGATGGTGTTCCCGGATAACTGGCCGGACGAAGCCTTCTGGTTCCTCGCCGAGACCAGCATCCCCAACAACGCCGCCGGCTATGGCATGGACGCCTACGTGGCCGGGATAGAAGCAGCGTTTGCCGGCGGTAATCCGGTCGACGGCGACCAGATCAGCTTCGCGCGGATTCGTATGCGGGTGAACATTCCCACTGCCGGGACCTACACCATTACCCACCCCTATGGTGTGGAAACGGTCAACGTCACCACCCCCGGCCGTCGTGCGATCAACATCACCAGGGACATCGGCATCGGTGCACCGGGGGTTTTCAGCGGTGCAGTCAACGGCGCGATCGGGCCGTTCCTGCGCAGCGTCAACGGCCCCTACACCGAGGTGAACCCGGACACCGGCGCCATCGAAACCTTCGTCGGCGACCCGAACCTCACCGAAGCCGTGACCGGCAGCCCCAACAACACCAACTTCGTGCGCATCCAGGGTCCGGCCGGGACCCTCCAGACCAACCTTTTCACCCTGTCCGGCAAGGTCCTCGACAGCCGCGCGCAAACCGCGGTGGACATGACCCGAGCCACCTACCGCCGCACAGCAGGTACGGGCGGCGACAACACCCGGGTCGAAGTGTTTGCCAAAGCCGCCAACGGTTCGACCCTGTGTTTCCGCGAAAGCATCGCCCTGGTGCCTGGCCCGCCTGTATCGCCTTGCCAGACCAACATGCTGGGCGATAACAACGGCGTGTTCTTCGCCCAGCATCTGCTGACCAACGCAACCGTGCCTCCGGTCGTGGTGGTCACCGCCACCAATCCGACCGGGACCACCCGGCCGACTGCGGTGTCGAGCAAGCTCTCGGACGTGGTGAAAATCCAGACCGCTCGTTACGACTGGAGCAACCACAGCCTGCTGATCGAGGCCACCTCCACAGACGAAGTGGTGGTACCGGACATGGTCGCCCAGGGTTACGGACGGCTATCGAAAACCGGCACCCTGCAACGCCTGACCGTTGCTGACCTGAGCCAACCCCCTGCAACCGTTACGGTGAAATCCGCCGCTGGCGGCAGTGACACCGAGCCGGTCGTAGTGGTCGGTACTGCACCGGACACCGGCGCGAACCAGGCACCGATTTCCGTCGCCGATACCGGCAGCACCAGCCTCGGCGTGCCGATCACCCTCAACCTGCTGGCCAACGACAGGGACCCGGACGGCAATACGCCGCTGAGCATTACCGCGCTGACCCAGCCGGCCGCCGGCCAGGGCTCCGTGGCATTGAGCGGCACTACGGCGGTGGTCTACACCCCTCCCGCTGTCGTCAATGCGCCGCTGACCACGACCTTCACCTACAAGGCCCAGGACGTCAAAGGACTGGCCTCGACGACAGCGGCAACCGTGACCATCACCGTGGCGCCTAACCGGCCTCCGGTGGCAGTCGCCGATGCCGTCACGACACTGGGTGTGGCGATTCCAATCAACGTGCTGGCCAACGACACCGATCCGGAAGGCAACCTGCCGCTGGCGGTCGCCAGCTTCACTCAACCACCGACAGGTCGCGGCATCGTCAGCAGGAGCGGCACGGTGCTGACCTACACCCCACCGGCCACCTTCACCACGGCCTTCACCACGACCTTCACCTACATCGCCCAGGACAGCTTCGGCGCCCAGTCGACGTCACCGGCCACGGTCACGGTGCAGGTCTCGCCACGGCCTGTTGCAGAAACCTTCGCAGTGACCACCGCAACGGTGAGCGCCCGCTCCAATAACCGCTTCACCTGGAGCTTTGCCGGTACCTCATCGGTGACCACCGGCAACACCATCACCATCAAGGTCACCACTCCGACCGGACTGGTCACCCTGGGCACCACCACCGTACCGGCGAACGGGCGCTGGAAGTTGACGGTGAACAACACCACCACGGTGGTTCCGTCAGCGAACCCGACCGCCACGATCACCTCGTCCCAAGGCTCCGTGCGCACGGTGCCGGTGATCGCCAACTGAGCCTGCGCCCCATCAGCCATGTTGGTTGATGGGGTTGGCTTCAACCCTATGGAAAACCGCGACCTCGGGTGGGGGACCGCGGTTTTTTTTTGCCGGATGCATTGATGGAATGCAATCCAGCGGTGGTCTGGCGGCCTTCATTGGAACATTGCCCGGATCAAACTCGCGCCTACGGTTGGACTGGGGGGCATCTGAAAGACAATGGTTGGCTGTCAGGCCGCCTTCGCGAGCAAGCCTGCTTGCGATGGCGGGGTGTTGGGCGACGCGTCTTTTACCGGTGTACATATCCGTTGCTGCGGTAACGGCCGCTAACGGTTCCGCTT
>NZ_AKJJ01000157.1:0-9849 GCF_000282395.1 Pseudomonas sp. GM55
GAACATGACCTGGCGATTCTGATGCACTGCAAACGAAAGAACGACGATTTCATCCAAGGAGTAAACACCACTATGAATCTGTCCCGAAAACTGCTGGTCGGCGCTGCGCTGGCAAGTCTGCTGCTAGGCGGTTGCACCTCGAAAGTGACTGAGAAGGCGCAATACTCAGGTTTCCTGTCCAACTACAACAACCTGCAGGAAGTCCAGACGCCGAGCGGTGGAACCGCGATGCGCTGGGTCAGCCCTTCGTGGAACCCGAATGCTTATGACACCGTGGTGTTCAACAAACTGGAGCTGTACCCGGCGCCCAAACCCAATGAGCGGGTCAACCAGCAGACGCTGGCCGACATTCAGAACTACATGACCAGCAAGGCCAAGGCCACGCTGGGTCAGAAGTACCGCGTAGTGTCTAACTCCTCCGCCGCACCGGCAGGTTCCCGGTCCCTGATCATGCGTGCGGCGATCACCGGGGTAAGCGCCGAGAACGAAGGCATGAAGTGGTATGAAGTGGTCCCCATCGCGGCCGTAGTCGGAGCAACCCAGGCCGCCACCGGTCACCGTGACCAGGAAACCATCCTGTTCATCGAAGCCGAGTTCATCGACGCGAAGAGCAACCAGACCGTGGCCAAAGTGGTACGCAAGGTATTTGGCACCGCCCTGGAGAACGAGAGCCAGAAGGTTACCGCCAAGGACTTCAAAGCGGCGATCGACAAAATGGGTACCGACTTCCAGGCGTTCCTCAAGTAACACGCTCTTGTGGCGAGGGAGCAGGTTCCCTCGCCATATGGAGTTCGCTACGAGTTGTTTTTGATCCCCCCACCGATGCATCTCGGCAGTGATTGCCTGCTCGCGAAGTTTTGCTTATGACGGACACACCCCGTCAGGCAGTACCCCTGGCCTGTTGCTCCAGATGCACTTGCAGCTCCGGCTCGATCTGCAACGCCGCGGCCAGTTCATCCAGATAGTTGCGCTCGGCGTCCTGCTGATCGTCCACCAGCATCACGCTGGCCAGGTACATTTCCGAGGCCATGCCAGGGTCGGTGGCCGACTGTGCCACTTCACTGGCGTCCAGTGGCTTGGCAACCTCATCGTCCAGCCATTGCTGCAATTGCGGATCGTCGGTATGACGCCCGATTTCAGTGCTGATCATCTGCTTCTCGGCGTCATCGATCCGGCCATCGGCCTTGGCCGCGGCAATCAAGGCCCGCAGGATCGCATGGCTGTGTTCCTCGACTTGCGGGCCGGCCAGCAAGTCCACGGTCCGTGGCGCTTCTTGCGGTGCCGACGCCTGACTGCGCTGCCAGGCCTGGTACGCCTGGAACGCCATCATGCCGAGGGACGCCAGTGCCGCGTAATTGGCGCCGCCAGTGGAGCGGCCTTGCGGAGCACCGCCCATCGGCGAACCGCCGCCAAGCAAACCACCGAGCAAACCGCCCAACCCTGCGCCAGCGCCGCCAGCACCCGCACCTGCGCCACCGCCCAACAACCCGCCGAGCAATCCACCGAGGTCGCCGAGCCCGCCCTGGGCCGAGGCGCCGCCGCTCTGTTGCGCCATCGAACCCTGGCCGGCGCGCAATAATTGTTCGAGCAGATCGCTGGTGTTCATGACGCTTGTCCTCTTTGGAAGGGGTTTTCCAGTCAGGCAACGATAGACCTCGCAGGCGAATGTGCCAGCACCGTTGGGCCGACGTACCCGTGCCACCGCGGATTTGTCCGGGGTGTTTTTTTGCGGCGCAGCTAAGATTCATAGGTGGTGAACCTTATTCCCGAATACCCGGTCGATACCTGCAACCCGACCCGCTTTGCCACCGCCCCCGTTCGCGGGGTGACAACTGGCTTGCTTCATTCACTGGAGAACGCCCCCGTGATCTCAACCCTGCACATTGCCAGACTCAAAGCATGGGGCGCCCATGGTTTCACTGCCACTGGCGTGGTCACCGCTTTCCTCGCCACCCTGTCGCTGCTGGATAACCAGCCGACCCATTGCCTGCTGTGGCTGGGTGTCGCCCTGATCGTCGACGGACTGGACGGTGCGCTGGCGCGCAAGGTCAACGTGCAGTCAGTATTGCCGAGCTTCGATGGCTCGATACTTGACCTGGTGATCGATTACCTGACGTATGTGTTTATCCCGGCGCTGTTCATCTATCGCTACATCCCCTTGCCGAACTACACCTTGCTACTGAGCGTGTCGCTGATTCTGGTGTCGTCGCTGTTCTGCTTCTGCAACGTCAACATGAAGAGCAAGGACAACTACTTCCAGGGGTTCCCCGCCGCCTGGAACGTGGTTGCCCTGTGCCTGTACATCATCGCCCCGTCGCCGTGGATCACCCTCATTACGATCATTGGCCTGGCCCTGCTGACCGTGACCCGGATGAAGTTCCTGCACCCGTTTCGGGTGCGCCGGTTCATGCCGATCAACATTGCGGTGACGGCCATCTGGCTGCTCTGCAGCTTGTCGCTGGTGCTCAACCATCCGCTGATCAACCCGTTGGTGATGGGGCTGTGGCTGCTGATGTCGGCGTACTTCCTGGGCATCTGCTTCTGGCGCACCGCGCTGGAGTGGTTCGACGAATCGCGGCTCAAGTAGCCATGCCGGTCCATATCGTTCAACTCGGATCACCCCGTCGCCCCGACGAAGGATTGCGCCTGGGCACGGTTCGCCGCCCTCCCCGTGGCGTACCGAAAGCCGAATTCGCCCCTCGGGATTTTTATGATGTCTGGCAACCGCTGCTGTCGCCCAGTGCGGAGTTGGTGGCCGAGGCCAAGGTTGCGCAGGATGCCAAGGCCTGGGAGGTGTTCAGACGCAAGTTCAAGGCCGAGATGAACCAGCCCGCGGCCAGCCAGATGCTCGACCTGCTGGCCGCGCTGTCCCACCAGACGTCACTGGCCGTGGGCTGTTATTGCGAGGATGAAGCGCATTGTCATCGGTCGGTGTTGCGCGAGTTGCTGGCGGCACGTGGTGCGGAGGTCATTTAGCGGGCATTGACACTGGCCCTTTGTAGGAGCGGGCTTGCTCGCGAATGCGGTGTATCAGCCACAGAAACTGCGACTGGAAGACCATCGCGAGCGAGCTCGCTCCTACACGGGGTTATGCATGGCCACTCAACGCCGTGTAATCACCACCTCCAGGTATTCACTCGGCACCACCAGCGACCGGTCACCCGCCCGGTTCATCCGGTTGATCAGCTCGGTCAGGTCCGTCTCCAGGGCCTTGGCGCCGTCGACGGGCAGTGCGGCGAAGGCCTTGTGCATCGGCCCGTACCAGTTGCGAAAGGTGTCGATGAAATGCGCCGCCGAGCGATAGCGGAAATTGAACGTGCGGCGCGTCACCTGGAGCAGGAATTTCCGTTCTTCAAAATGCTCGTGCAACCAGGCTTCGGTGCCCCAGCGCGAGGGCGGATTCGCACCCGGCGGAGGTGGCAGGTGCTGGCCCAGGGTCTTGAACATCTGGCCGACGAAGCCTTCCGGGGTCCAGTTGGCCAGGCCGATCCGCCCGCCCGGGCGACAAACCCGCGCCAGTTCTGCGGCGGCTTTGGGCTGGTCCGGCGTGAACATCACACCGAAGGTCGACAGCACGGCATCAAAACTGCCGTCAGCAAAGGGCAAGGCTTCGGCATCGGCGACCTGGAAGGAAACGTTCAGGCGTTCTGCCCGGGCCCGTTCTTCGCCGCGTTCGAGCAAGGCCGCGACATAGTCGGTGGACGTCACCTGGCAGCCACGGCGCGCCGCAGCGAGGGTTGCGTTGCCGTTGCCGGCGGCAACGTCGAGCACGCGCTCATCGCACAACAGGTCGCAGGCTTCGGCCAGTTGCTCGCCGACAATTTGCAGGGTGGTGCCGATCACGGCGTAGTCGCCGCTGGCCCAGGAGGCCATCTGGCGGTTTTTCAAGGCAGTCAGATCAATGGGTGTACTCATGGAGACGGTCTCTGGGTTGAAACACGAATCGGGCCTGGCAGGCATTCACTCCGCCGTTGTCGGATCGATGATGTTCATGACCTGGGAAATGCGGTTGGCGGGGAAACCACTGATTCTGGCGTGCTCCTGGATCTGCGCCTCGCTCGGCGCTATATACACGCAGTAGAGCTTGTCACCGGTGACATAGCTCTGCAGCCACTGCACCTCTGGCAACTCACGCAACGCCCGGCAGGACTTTTGCGAAGCAGCTTTCAAATCCCTTTCCGACAAAGCTCCGGCGCCCTGGATCTCGCGTTCAATCACGAACTTCGGCATGGCAACCTCTCTTTTCTTGTTCTGGGTGGCAGGGCCGGTATTGACCCCGTAGACAAACTATCGTCCTGACGGGCGTTGGCGTCCTGCCCGATCGTCGGCCAAGCCTGCCCGATCGTCCGGAGATTCCACGTTACGCGCCGAGGCGTTCACAATCAGAAATCCTTCCACGGGAAACCCCAATGGACGCCCTGTCACAGACCCTGCGTGTCGTGCACCTGGTCGGCGCGATCTTCATCAACGCCCGGTTCACCGCGCCCTGGTGCTACCAGTCGCCCAGTGCCGACACGGCGGCGCCGTTTCTGGAGCCCGATGCAGAACGGGTGGTGATCTTTCACCTGATCACCGAGGGCGAGTGCTACGTCGAACTGGGCGATGACCCGCCGCTGCTGCTGAGCGCGGGCGACGTGGTGATCTTCCCCCAAGGCGACGCCCATCGCATGTGCTCCCGACCGGGATTGCCCCCGGCCACGGGTGCACGACTGGATGCGGTGCTGGCGCGCCGGCCTCGGCAGTTGAGTTATGGCGGCGGTGGTGCGGTCACCCGCCTGGTGTGCGGCTACCTGGCGTGCGACACGCGGCTGGCGGGCATGTTGCTCAAGGGATTGCCGGCCGTGGTGCGGGTCAATGTGCGCGGTTCGAGTGCCGGTGTCTGGCTGGAGTCCTCCGTGCGCTATGCCCTCGCCGAAGCCCGCTCGCCCCGCCCCGGCGGCGAAGGGGTATTGGCCAAACTCGCCGAAGTGCTGTTCATCGAAGTGCTGCGCCTGTACATGAACGAACAGGGCGAAGGCCGTACCGGCTGGCTAGCCGGCGTGCGTGACCGCATCGTCGGTGCCGCCCTCAACGCCTTGCACAAAAAACCCTGCCACGCCTGGACGCTGGACGAACTGGCACGCACCGCCAGCACTTCAAGATCGGTGTTGGCCGAACGCTTCCAGCAGTTGGTGGGGATGTCACCGATGCAGTACCTGACGCAATGGCGCATGTTGCTCGCCGCCAATCTGTTACGCAGCAGCAACAGCTCATTGACGCGGATCGCCGAAGAAGTCGGCTACCAGACCGATACCGCTTTCAGCCGGGCCTTCCGTCGTGAGTTTGGTGCACCGCCGGCGGCGTGGCGGCGCGGTCAGGAGAAAAAAACCATGGCCCACGAGGCAAGACCTGTGAGCCATTGATCGATCGGATTACGCCTTTGGCGCGCTGGCCCTGGCCTCCTCCAGCAACTGCTGGATCATTTTTTCCTGAGTGTCGTAGCTGCCTTCACCGAAGTGGGTGTAACGCACCTGCCCCTTGGCATCGATCAGGTAGTGCGCCGGCCAGTACTGGTTGTCGAAGTTGCGCCAGATCGCGTAGTTGTTGTCGATCGCCACCGGGTAGGTGATGCCGTATTCCTTCACCTTGGCCTTGACGTTGTCGATGATGCGTTCAAAGCCGTATTCGGGCGTGTGCACGCCGATCACCACCAGGCCGTCCTTTTCATATTTCTTCGCCCAGTCCTTCACGTACGGCAAGGTGTGCTTGCAGTTGATGCAGTCGAAGGTCCAGAAATCCACCAGCACCACTTTGCCTTTCAGGGCTTCGTTGGTCAGTGCAGGCGAGTTGAGCCAGTCCACTGCGCCGGACAGCGACGGCATCGCACCCTGAGCATTGTCCATGGCGCTGTCGGCCTTGACCTTGCTGACCAGGTAATCGACGACTTTCGGCACGGTTTCCAGCACGCCTTTCTCGACGCGGCTGACACCTTCGGATGAGGTGTTGGCCAGCAGCAGGTCATTGGCCCCCGTTGCAATCACCGCCGCACCGGCCAGCACTGCAACCCCGGCGCCGCGACGCAACCAGCCGGTGACCGGAATCGACGGCTTCAAGCGATTGACCAGGCCGCGACCGGCAAAGATCAAGGTCCCCAGGGACAGCGCACTGCCTGCGCCATAGGCCACCAACAACAAACTGGTGCCGGCGTTCGCGCCTTGCAGCATGGCGCTGGTGAGAATCACCCCGAGGATCGGCCCGGCGCAGGGTGCCCAGAGCAGCCCGGTGGCGACACCGATCATGATCGAAGCCAGCGGCCCGGACATCTTGCGCGAGTCCGGGTCGATGCGATTGCCCAGCAACACGAAGGGACGGGCCAGCCAGTCACCGACCCGGGCGGAGATCAGCGACAGGGCGAACAGCACCATCACCGCCAGCGCAACGTGGCGGCCGGTGTTGCTGGCCTGAATCACCCACTCGCTGCTGACCACGGCCAGACTGGAGACCAGGGCAAAGGTCAGGACCATGCCGCCGAGGGTGAGCAGGATCGAGGAACGTTTGCGGTCAGCTCCGGCGAACAGGAACGGCACGACCGGCAGGATGCAGGGGCTGAGGACGGTCAATATGCCGCCCAGGAAAGCGATGAGTAACATGGGATCACCTGATACAGGTTAAAGGGCGACACATCATTACCGTAGGAGCTGGCTTGCCAGCGAAGGCGGCCTTGCGGGTGACATCTCTATCGAATGTGCCGACGTCTTCGCTGGCAAGCCAGCTCCTACAGTGGATTGGGGGTGTTCTCAAGCGGTCTGCTCATCCAGCAAATGCCCCTGAGGCGTGCGGCTGGTGCCGTTCTCGGCGAGCATCTGCCCTTGCGGCGTACGGCTGGAACCGTCTTGCGCCAGGAAGCCCTGGGTGCCCTTCTCGGCTACCGGCGTGAGCTGGAAGCAGGTGTTGCTGGCACAGGCGCTTTGCTCGACGGCGGCATTGGCATGGGCTGCCGCACCGGCGACGGAAAAGGCGATGGCGGTCAGGTAGCGGGAAAAGTTGTTCATGATGTCCTTCCTGTTTCAAATGGATTAAGCGGTTGTTGATCGCAACACTCAGTTTTCCGAGTTGCAGTTGTCGGCGAATTTGCGGTAATCCAGCACCTGGGTTTTGGACTGCGCGTCGAGGTACGTCAGCCGCGCATTCACCACGCCGCAGGAAGGGGTAGTGTCCTCGGTCAGCGACACCACTTTCCTGATGTCAAGTTGGGTGCCGTAGGTGTAGGTTTTGGGAGCGACATCGGCTTCGGCACGGGCCGACAAGGTGCAGATGTTCAGTGCGGCAAACAGGCAGGCGGCGTAGATGGCTTTGGTATTCATGGTGGATTCCTCTAGGTTTCAACAGGTCAACTGTGCGTTGGGCCGAGGCGCTCTGCTTTGCCTCGATGGAACCTATTAAAAGCCTGCGAGGTATCTCGTCTGTGTCGGGAATCGGCGAGAATCAATCGGTACGTATCAGAACGGTGCCTGGATACAAAGCAATACAAAACCGCTGGAAATCGGCTTTTTTGCCTTCGTGTGTATCCGCAGGCAGGCCGGATACACTGCAATACAAAGGGCGGCAGGCGCGCCCGCCGAGGCTCGATAGACTGTGTGGCAATCCCCATTCATCAGAGGTTTGGCCCAATGGATCACGTTGATCACATCCTCATCGTTGACGATGACCGCGAAATCCGCGAGCTGGTAGGCAACTACCTGAAGAAGAACGGCCTGCGCACCACCGTCGTGGCGGATGGACGGCAGATGCGCGCTTTTCTGGAAACCACCCCGGTGGACCTGATCGTGCTGGACATCATGATGCCGGGGGACGATGGCCTGCTGCTGTGTCGTGAATTGCGCGCCGGCAAACACAAGGCCACGCCGGTGCTGATGCTCACCGCCCGCAACGATGAAACCGACCGCATCCTCGGCCTGGAAATGGGCGCCGACGACTACCTGGTCAAGCCGTTCGCTGCCCGTGAACTGCTGGCGCGGATCAACGCCGTGCTGCGGCGCACCCGCATGCTGCCGCCGAACCTGGTGGTGACCGAAGCCAGCCGCCTGTTGGCCTTCGGCCGCTGGCGCCTGGACACCTCGGCGCGTCACCTGCTCGATGCAGACGGCACCATGGTCGCCCTGAGCGGTGCCGAGTATCGATTGCTGCGGGTATTTCTCGATCATCCGCAACGGGTGCTCAACCGTGATCAATTGCTCAACCTGACCCAGGGCCGCGACGCCGACCTGTTCGACCGCTCCATCGATCTGCTGGTCAGTCGCCTGCGCCAGCGCCTGCTGGATGACGCCCGCGAACCGGCCTACATCAAGACCGTGCGCAGCGAAGGCTATGTGTTTTCCCTGCCGGTGGAAATCCTGGGCGATCAATCATGACGCAGGCGTTGCATTGGCCGCGCACCCTGGCCTCGCGGCTGTCGCTGATTTTCCTGATCGGCCTGATCCTCGCCCAGGCGCTGTCCTTCGGCGCGCAATATTACGAGCGCTACGAATCCTCGAAAAACACCATGCTCGGCAATCTGGAAACCGACGTTTCCACGTCCATTGCCATCCTCGACCGCTTGCCCGCCAATGAGCGGGCCGGCTGGCTGCAACAACTGGAACGACACAATTACAGTTACCTGCTCAATGAGGGCTCGCCGGGCACGCCCATCCGCACCGACATGCCCGATGCGCCCATCGCCATCGCCTCGATCAAGGACGCCATCGGCCACGATTACCCGATGACCTTTACCGACATCCCCGGGCCGAACAAACATTTTCAAGTGCACTTGAACCTGGCCGATGGCAGCCCGCTGACCATCGACGTCCGCCCGGCGATGGTCCCGTTGTCGCCCTGGCTGCCCATCGTGTTGCTCGGGCAACTGGCGCTGATGCTTGCCTGCTCCTGGTTGGCGGTGAGAATCGCCATCCGCCCCCTCACCCGCCTCGCCGACGCTGTCGAGAACCTTGACCCCAATGCCCACCCAGTGCTCCTGAACGAAAAAGGCCCGACCGAAGTCGCACATGCCGCCAGAGCCTTCAACTCGATGCAGGCACGCATCGCGGCGTACCTGAAGGAACGCATGCAATTGCTCGCGGCGATCTCCCACGACCTGCAAACCCCGATCACCCGCATGAAACTGCGTGCCGAGTTCATGGACGACTCCAGCGAAAAAGACAAACTGTGGAACGACCTGGGCGAGATGGAACACCTGGTACGCGAAGGCGTGGCCTACGCCCGCAGCATCCACGGCGCCACCGAAGAAAGCCGCCGCACCGACCTCGACTCGTTCCTCGACAGTCTGGTGTTCGACTACCAGGACATGGGCAAGGACGTTCAGCTCACAGGCAAGAGTGCAGCCGTCATCGACACCCGCCCCCACGCCTTGCGCCGGGTGCTGGTCAACCTGACGGACAATGCGCTGAAGTTTGCCGGTGCTGCCGAGTTGCGGGTGGAAAAACAGGCCGATGGCAACCTGTCGATCAAAATCCTCGACCGCGGCCCGGGGATCGCCGAAGAGGAACTGAAACAAGTGATGGAACCGTTCTACCGCGTGGAAAACTCCCGCAACCGCAGCACCGGCGGCACCGGATTGGGGTTGGCGATTGCCCAGCAACTCGCGATCGCGATTGGCGGGTCGTTGACCTTGAGCAATCGTGAAGGCGGCGGGTTGTGTGCGGAGCTGAGGTTGCCGGGCTAGCTGTAAGGAAGTGGTTGGCTGGCAGGGCGGCTTCGTGAGCAAGCCGGCTTGCGATGGCGGGGTGTTGGGCGACGTGTCTTTTACCGGTGTACATATCCGTTTCTGCGGTCACGGCCACTTAGGGTTCCGCCCTGACGGCGGGTTACTTGGAA
>NZ_AKJJ01000158.1:0-3504 GCF_000282395.1 Pseudomonas sp. GM55
GCTTCTTTGCGCCGGACATCAATGCGGCGACGGAGTTGTTGGCGTCGCGCTGCCTGACCGAGCTGGTTTCGGCGAAGTTGCTGCCGAGCCTGTGATGGCCCCTTCGCCGGCAAGCCGGCTCCTACAAACCCTGTAGGAGCTGGCTTGCCAGCGAATCGATTTAGAAATTTGTGGAGACTAAGGGATGAAAACCCTCTGGCAACACTGCCACGTTGCAACCATGGCGCAAGGCGTCTACTCGATTATCGAGGACGCGGCCATCGTGACGTCCGGTGCGCTCATTGAGTGGATCGGCCCGCGCGCTGACCTGCTGGCGGGCGAGTACCCGGTGGTCAACGATTTGAACGGGGCCTGGGTCACGCCGGGCCTGATCGACTGCCACACCCACACGGTGTTCGGTGGTAACCGCAGCGGCGAATTCGAGCAGCGCTTGCAAGGCGTCAGCTATGCGGAAATTGCCGCCAGCGGTGGCGGCATCGCCAGCACCGTGCGCGCCACCCGTGCGGCCAGCGAAGACGAACTGTTCGCCAGCGCCGCCAAGCGCCTGAAAAGCCTGATGCGCGATGGTGTCACCAGCATCGAAATCAAGTCCGGCTACGGCCTCGACCTGGCCAACGAACGCAAGATGCTGCGGGTCGCCCGTCGCCTCGGCGCCGAACTGCCAATCAGCGTGCGCAGCACCTGCCTGGCCGCTCACGCCTTGCCGCCGGAATACAAGGATCGCGCCGACGACTACATCGATCACATCTGCGCTGACATGCTCCCGGCCCTGGCCGCCGAAGGGCTGGTCGACGCTGTGGATGCATTTTGCGAGTACCTGGCGTTTTCCCCGGCGCAGGTTGAACGTGTATTCATTACCGCTCAGAAACTGGGCTTGCCAGTGAAACTGCACGCCGAGCAGTTGTCGTCGCTGCACGGTTCGAGCCTGGCGGCGCGTTACCACGCGTTGTCCGCCGATCACCTCGAGTTCATGACCGAAGACGACGCCATCGCCATGGCCGAGTCTGGCACCGTCGCAGTACTGTTGCCCGGCGCCTTTTATTTCCTGCGCGAAACCCAATTGCCGCCTATGGAAGCCCTGCGCAAGCACGGCGTAAAGATCGCCATTGCCAGCGACCTCAATCCGGGTACCTCGCCAGCGCTGTCATTGCGCCTGATGCTGAACATGGCCTGCACCTGTTTCCGCATGACCCCGGAAGAAGCCTTGGCCGGTGCAACGATCCACGCCGCTACCGCGCTGGGCATGGCCGACACCCACGGTTCGCTGGAAGCTGGCAAAGTCGCGGATTTCGTGGCCTGGCAAATCGATCGTCCGGCCGACCTGTCGTACTGGCTGGGCGGCGACCTGGAAAAACGCGTCGTGCGTCACGGCGTCGAGACAAGTCTGTAGGAGAGCAGCTGTGGATAAGGTTCTGAACTTCAAACAAGGCCGCGTACCGCTGCTGATCAGCATGCCCCACGCGGGCGTGCGCCTGACTCCGGCGGTCGAGGCCGGGTTGATCCCGCAGGCGAAAAGTCTGCCGGACACCGACTGGCACATCCCGCAGCTTTATGACTTCGCCGCTGAACTGGGTGCCAGTACCCTGGCTGCCGAATACTCGCGGTTCGTCATCGACCTGAACCGTCCATCGGACGACAAGCCTTTGTACGTGGGTGCGACCACCGGCCTGTACCCGGCCACGCTGTTCGACGGCGTGCCGTTGTTCCGTGAAGGGCTGGAGCCTTCGAAAGAAGAGCGTGCGACCTATCTGCAACAGATCTGGACGCCGTACCACAGCACCCTGCAACAGGAACTGGCGCGATTGAAGGCCGAGTTCGGTTATGCGCTGCTGTTCGATGCGCACTCGATCCGCTCGCTGATCCCGCACCTGTTCGACGGCAAACTGCCGGACTTCAATCTCGGCACCTTCAACGGCGCCAGTTGCGATCCGCAGTTGGCGACGCAACTCGAAGCGATCTGCGCGCGTCATGACAATTACACCCACGTGCTGAACGGACGCTTCAAGGGCGGCCACATCACCCGCCATTACGGCAACCCGGCCGAGAACATCCACGCCGTGCAGCTGGAACTGGGGCAGTGCACCTACATGGAAGAGTTCGAGCCATTCCGTTATCGGGCGGATCTGGCGGAGCCGACGCGGGTGGTATTGAAGGAACTGCTGCAAGGCTTGTTGGCCTGGGGCAAAAAACACTACAACGCATAACCCCTGTAGGAGCGAGCTTGCTCGCGAAAAACGTCAGGTCAACCTGTGCATTCAGGCAGCCCGCGTCATCGTTGTCCTCCATCGCGAGCAAGCTCGCTCCTACAGACAGTCGCCACCGTGCAAAACACGGTCGCCTCAGTTCGCTTTTGCCGCTCGTCTGCTGCGTAATGTTTCGGCCACGGTGCACATAGACACCGGCCCGACAATAATCCGCTGCCGCACGAGATCATCCCGATGAAAAGACTGTTTACCCGCTGTCTCTCAATCTTCTGCGGCACCGCTCTGTTGAGCGCCGGTGCCATGGCCGCGGACGACGCCTCCTGCAAAACCGTGCGCATGGGCGTGGTCAACTGGACCGACGTGATCGCCACCAGTGGCATGGCCGATGTGCTGCTCAACGGCCTCGGCTACGAAAGCAGGCAAACCAGCGCCGTGCAGCAAATCATCTTCGCCGGCATCCGCGACAAGCGCCTGGACATCTTCCTGGGTTACTGGAAACCGGCGATGGATAAAAATATCGCCCCGTTCGTGGCTGCCAATCAGCTGAAGGTCATGGAAAAACCGAGCCTGGCCGATGCCCAGGCCACCCTCGCGGTTCCGGACTATGTGGCGGCGGCCGGGCTGAAAACCTTCGCGGACATCGCCCGCTTCAAGGATCAGCTCGGCGGCAAGATCTACGGCATCGAGCCAGGCAGCGGCGCCAACACCACCATCAAGACCATGATCGAGACCAATCACTTCGGCCTGAAGGACTTCAAACTGATCGAGTCCGGCGAGGCCGGGATGCTGGCGGCCGTGCAGCGGGCGGTGAATCGCAAGGAGTTCGTGGTATTCGTCGGCTGGACCCCGCACCCGATGAACATCAATATGAACATCGCCTATCTGACCGGCAGCGAAGATGTCTACGGTCCGAATGAAGGCGCCGCAACCGTCTCCAGCGTGACTGCCCCGGATTACGCCGAGCGCTGTCCGAACGTCAATCGGCTGCTGGAAAACCTGACGTTCACTGCAGCCCAGGAAAGCCAGTTGATGGTGCCGATCATGGAGCGCCAGACGGCTCAGGATGTTGCGAAAAAATGGCTGCGTGAGCATCCCGAGGACTTGCAGCGTTGGCTGGCGGGCGTCAGCAGTTTCGATGGCAAGGATGGCGTGGCGACGGTTCAGGCCAGTCTGAAAAACTGACACCAAAACCCTGTAGGAGCGAGCTTGCTCCGGGCGGCGTTCCGACGATAAACCCGAGAACGCCGCGGGGTATCAGGCTCACCGCGTTATCGTTGACGACCATCGCGAGCGAGCTCGC
>NZ_AKJJ01000159.1:0-3252 GCF_000282395.1 Pseudomonas sp. GM55
CCGGCTTGCCGGCAGCCGCCGACAAATCCCTGGCCAGCGTTGCCTCAAGGCTCTCGGTATCGGCAAACGGCGTCTGGTTCAGGGAGTTGAGGTACAGCTTGAACGACTTCGACTCGATGATGTTCGGCGAATCCGCCGGAATGCTGAATTCGCCGATCGCCACCACGGGCTTGCCCGATGGCAGCAGCCAGGACAGTTCGAAGCAGTTCCAGAAGTCCACGCCCTTATACGGCAGGGTTTGCGCCGTCAGGCCCAGTTCCGCCCACTTCACGGTGCGCGGGATCGGGAACAGCAAGGACGGCGTGTAAGTGGCGATGTATTCGCTGGACTTGCCCAGCGGCGAGTGTTCGGCTGCGGGATGCATGGCGGAAACCTGACTGAAGAATCAGCGGATTCTACCAGCCTTTGCTCCCGCCTTTGAGTGCTTACTGACTGACAGTCAGTTTACCGACCATGCCGGCCTGGTAATGACCGGGAATGTTGCAGGCAAACTCGAGGTTGGTGGCCTTGCTGAAGGTCCAGGTCAGCTCGGCGCTCTGGCCCGGCTCCACCAGTACGCTGTTCGGGTCGTCATGCTTCATGCCGTGATCCATTTTGCCGTGATCCATACCGGCCATGCCTTCATGGCCCATTGCCTTCATGGCGGTCGGCGTCAGCATGCCGCTCTGTTGCATCTGCAACATTTCCTGCTGGTGTCTGGCATGCATCGCTGCATCCCCGAGATTGAACTCATGCAACAACTGGCCTTTATTGACCAGAACGAAGCGCACGGTTTCCCCGGCCTTGATGTCGATGGCCTGCGGCGTGAAGGACATGTCGCCCATGACCACCTCGACACTGCGGGTCGCCTTGGCCGCCGGGGCCGGTTGGCCGAAATCGTAGCTATGCCCGGCGTCCGCCCACACCGGCGAACTCAGTGCCAGCAAACACAGGATTTGCGCCACGGATTTGCGTAAAAACATCGTCGTACTCCAACAAGATAAGGCTCAGCATGCACAAAACTCTAAACTGCCGGCACTGCCCGCAACCTGACAGCCAGATTACAACTTTGTAAGGTTGACCTGTGTGATCGCTGCCCACGGTATAAAGCGTTCGTACCATTTGCCATGAGTCGCCCATGAAACTGCTGATCGTCGAAGACCAACCAAAAACCGGCCATTACCTGCGCCAGGGCCTGGCCGAGGCCGGGTTCAACACGGAACTGGTGGCTGACGGCAACACCGGCCAGCAGTTGGCCCTCAGCGGCGAATATGCCCTGCTGATTCTCGATGTGATGCTGCCCGGCCGTGATGGCTGGCAGATTCTTCAAGCGGTGCGCAGCGCTGGCCTGGATACGCCGGTACTTTTTCTGACCGCGCGTGACGCCGTGGAGGACAGGGTTCACGGCCTCGAACTGGGCGCCGACGATTATCTGGTCAAGCCGTTTGCCTTTTCCGAGCTGCTGGCGCGCGTGCGCAGCCTGTTGCGTCGCGGTAGCGCCACGCCGCAAGAGACCAGCCTGCAACTGGCCGATTTGCGCCTGGACCTGATCCGTCGCCGGGTCGAACGCAGCGGCCAGCGCATAGACCTGACCGCCAAGGAATTCGCCCTGCTGGAAATGCTCCTGCGCCGCCAGGGCGAAGTCCTGCCCAAGTCGCTGATTGCGTCCCAGGTCTGGGACATGAATTTCGACAGTGACACCAATGTCATCGAGGTGGCGATCCGTCGCCTGCGCCTGAAGATCGACGATGAATTCCCCAACAAGCTGATTCACACCGTACGCGGCATGGGTTATGTCCTTGAAGAGCGCCCCGCCTGATGCGCCGTCTGTCCTTGAGCAGCCGGCTGGCGCTGCTGTTTGCGGCATGCACCGCCGTGGTGTCGTTGTTCGCCGGGGTGCTGTTCAGCCGCGCCAGTGAGGCGCATTTCATTGAACTCGACCAGCAATTGCTGGACGACAAGCTGATTGGCTTGCGTCGGGCCCTGCACGACTTTCAGTCGAGTGACGGCGAAGTGAAGCTGGTGGAGGAACTGAGCCGACAGGCTGATCTGTCCCTGCGAATCACCGGCCGCGACGGCCGGCGCTGGTATGACAGCTCGACAAACCTTCCGCAGGCATTGCCGAGCCAGCCCGGATTGTCGACGGTGAGCCACGAAGGCACGGATTACCGCGTCCTGAATGCGCCGCTTTTCCCGGACAAAGCCGAATCACCGCAACTGACCTTGCTGCTGGACATCACCCACCACCAGCACTTTCTGCAACGCATTCAGCATTTGATCTGGCTGACCGTCGGTCTGTCAGCCCTGGCCACTGCGCTGCTGGGCGCCTGGGCGGCACGCAGCGGCCTGCGCCCGTTGCGGCGGATCAGTGCGGTTGCCAGTGGTGTTTCGGCACAATCACTGAACTCGCGGTTGCCCGAAGAAAACATGCCGCCGGAACTGGCGGAAATGGCCCACAACTTCAACGCCATGCTCGGACGCCTCGACGACTCGTTTCAGCGGCTGTCCGCGTTCTCCGCCGACATTGCCCATGAACTGCGTACGCCACTGTCGAACCTGCTGACCCACACCCAGGTCACCCTCACCCGCCCTCGCCCCATCGAGGACTACCGCGAAGCCCTGCACAGCAACCTCGAAGAACTGCAATGGATGGCGCAACTGGTCAACGACATGCTCTATCTGGCCAAGGCTGACCATGGACTGTTGATCCCCAAACGCGAATCGCTGGAACTGGCGGAGGAAGCAGACCTGCTGCTGGAGTTTTTTGCACCGCTGGCAGAAGACGCCCAGGTCACGCTTAGCCGCGAAGGCCTTGGACACATGGAAGGTGACCGCAGCATGTTACGACGGGCGCTGTCCAACCTGCTGGACAACGCGCTGCGCTTCACCCCGGCCCAAGGCACGGTACAGGTCACGATTGACGAACAACCCGACGGCCTGAGCCTGCGGGTGGAGAACTCGGGAGACGGCATTGATCCGCAGTTGCTGCCGCGCTTGTTCGACCGTTTTTATCGGGCTGACCCGGCACGCCGCGAAGGCAGCAGTGAACATGCAGGATTGGGGTTGGCGATCACCCGGTCGATCATCCGCGCCCATGGCGGGCAGATTCGTTGTGAATCGGAGCCTGGATGGACGCGGTTTGTGATCGAATTGCCAAGGGGAGATTGAGGCTGGCAGGCCCGGCCTGCGTCACCCGTAGGAGCTGGCTTGCCAGCGAAAGCGGTTTACGCAAGTGACATAGAGGTTGGCAAGCCCGGCCTGCGTCACCTGTAG
>NZ_AKJJ01000160.1:0-1076 GCF_000282395.1 Pseudomonas sp. GM55
CAAGAAGCTTTCCAACTTTTGCGGCAGGAGAAATAGAGTGTTTTTTCAGGGGGATATGCATGGCCTGGACTGACGCCTTCGCTGGCAAGCCAGCTCCTACAGGTTGCGCGAAACCCTGTAGGAGCTGGCTTGCCAGCGAAGGGGCCGTGAGCGTCAGCGCAAAACTCAGGAATCGCGGCGCAAATCCGGCGGAATCGGCAGATCATCCTTGAGCGGATCCGGTCGCTTGCCCTTGCCCGCCCGGTACTGGCGGATCTGATAGACGTAAGCCAGCACCTGCGCAACCGCCAGATAGAGCCCGCCCGGAATCTCCTGCTCCAGCTCGGTAGAGTAGTAGATCGAGCGCGCCAGCGCCGGGGACTCCAGCAGCAGGATCTCGTTGGCCGCGGCGATTTCTCGAATTTTCAGGGCGAGGAAGTCGCTGCCCTTGGCAATGAGCATCGGCGCCCCACCCTTCTCCGGGTCGTACTTGAGCGCCACGGCGTAGTGCGTCGGGTTGGTGATGACCACGTCGGCCTCGGGAATGGCGGCCATCATCCGCCGCTGGGACATCTCGCGCTGCAGCTGTCGAATCCGCTGCTTGACCTCCGGTCGCCCCTCCTGATCCTTGTGCTCGTCACGCACTTCCTGCTTGGTCATCAGCAGTTTCTTGTGGCTTTCCCAGAGCTGCACCGGCACGTCCACCACGGCGATGAGGATCAGCCCGCAGGCCATCCACAAGGTGCTCCAGCCCACCACTTGCAGGCTGTGAATGATGGCCATGTCCAGGGGTTCATGGGCGATACGCAGCAGGTCATCGATGTCCGACGACAACACCGCCAGCGCCACGAACAGAATGATGATGAATTTGGCCAGAGCCTTGAGCAGCTCGACCAGCGACTTGGTCGAGAACATGCGCTTGAGCCCGGGGCCGGGGTTCAAGCGGCTGAACTTGGGCGCCATGGAACCCGCTGCGAACAGCCAGCCCCCCAGGGAAATCGGACCGATGATGGCGGCCAGCACCAACGTAATCATCACTGGCTGGATCGACCACAGGGCAATTTGCCCCGAGCGCATCAGGTAGGTGGCCATGGAGC
>NZ_AKJJ01000161.1:0-1192 GCF_000282395.1 Pseudomonas sp. GM55
CCGGGAGAGTGGCGATGTCTGATTTGTACGCCTTGCTGGATGCAGTGGATCAAGCCAGCAGTGCAAAGATCGATGCGGTGCTGGCCACGGTCGTCAAGGTCGAGGGCTCGGCCTATCGGCGTCCTGGCGCCAGGATGCTGATTCCACTGTTTGGCCAGACAGTCGGGACCATCAGTGGCGGTTGCCTGGAGCAGGAGTTGGCCAGGAAGGCCTGGTGGTTGACCGAGTCCGGTGGCGCAGTGGTTCGTCGTTACAGCACAGCAGCCCAGGAAGAGGAGGACGCCGATGATGAAGACGCGGCGCTGACGTTTGGCCTAGGCTGCAACGGTACCGTGCATGTACTCCTGGAGCGCCATGATGCCGGCAAGCAGAGTCTGTTGCTTGATGTGCTGCAACGGGTGAGGGCCACCGGTCAACCGGCAGCCCTGGCAACAGTTATAGCGGCGGGCCGAACAGCCCGGGTGCGAGTCGGAGCTCGAATGGGACTGAACGCCTTCATGAACGCGTGTGAGGGCATCCGCTGCCAAGCGCTTCAACACGCCCTGCAGGGTGATTTGCGCAGTACCCTTGCGCGCAAAAAGTCTCAGTTGATGATTTACGGAAGCGGTGCCGATGAAGTCGAGGTCTTTCTCGAATACATCGCGCCACAGCGCCGATTGGTGATCTTTGGCGCGGGGCATGACGCCCAGCCTTTGGTGCGGTTCGCCAGGGATCTGAACTGGCATGTAACGGTGGTGGACGGGCGTGCGCACTTTGCTCGCCCGGAACGGTTCCATGGAGCAAGCCAGGTCATTGTTGCACCTATCCACGAGCCTTTTAATTTATCCAGCGCTGTCGACGGTGCCGCGGTGGTGGTCATGACCCACAGCTTCCGACAGGATCGGCATTGGCTGGAAAACGTTTTGCAATGTTCTCCCGCCTATGTCGGGCAGTTGGGTCCTCGAGAGCGCACAGAACGACTGCTCGATGAGATGGGCGCCTTGGCCCGTTCGCCGGAAAGTCTGCCCAGGCTTCACTATCCGATCGGCCTGGATCTGGGGGGCGATACCCCGGCGAGCGTGGCCTTGGCCATTGTTGGCGAGATCACGGCCTACCTCAATGAACGCAGTGGCGGCATGCTGAAATACCGCAAGACCACCATTCACCAGGCTTGTGAGCCAACCCACTCTCCAGCGGTGGGCGGCCTGCAGGC
>NZ_AKJJ01000162.1:0-2612 GCF_000282395.1 Pseudomonas sp. GM55
CGTCGGCCGCCACTGGCGGTGCGTTCGGTATGACTTTGATCGTCAGGGTGGAGCTGGCCAGGTCTCCGTCGTTGTCGCTGGCGGTGAATCCGATGTTCTCGGTGATCAACACCGACGTGGTTTTCTGCGAAATGTAGGTGTAGTCGCCGGTATCCAGGTTGATCAGCAAGGTACCGCTGTTGTTGGTGGCAATGCTCAATGTGTTGTCCACGGTGTTGAAGGTGCCGTGGTTGAGCCCGCCGCTGAAGTTCAGCGAGCCCTGATTGCTGTTGCCACTCGGATCGTAGGTGTACGTGGTGCCGTCCACCGTGAGGGTTTTGATGAAGCCGCCATCGGCGCCGAATGAACCGCCCTCGCCCAGCAGCGAACCGGTCACCGGTGCGCCGATCACAGTGCCGGACAGCACCGAGTTGAGCTGGTTGAGGTCGGTCACCACCACCGCATTGGTGTCGGTGTGGCTGCTGCCGTCATAGGCCAGTGGATTGAGGTTGGCGTTGGTCACGCCGCTGCCCAGGCCGATCGCGTAGTTCTTGATGTTGTTGGCATCGAGGAAGGCTTTCAGCGCGGTTTCGTCGGCGGTGCCGATTTCCTGGCCGGCAGTGGGCTTGCCATCGGAGAAGAAGTAGCCGACGTTTTGCGCACCGGTCAATTTGCCCGAGGTGTTGAACGCGGTCTGCATGGTCGCCACGGCCGCGTCGTAGTTGGTGCCGCCGTTCGCGGTGAGGCCGGCCAGCAGTGTCTTGGCGGTCGCGACATCGACCCACACCGAAGTCCTGTCGGTGGCGCTGCTGCTGAAGGTGACGAGCTGCACTTTCACATCGCCGAGGTCATCGTATTTATCCAGCAAGGCGCTGATGGCCTGCTTGGCCAGAGCCAGCCGCGACAGGCCCGACACGCCGGAAGGGTCGGCCATGCTGCCGGAGACGTCGAGCACGATCAGCAGGTTGGAATCGATCTCCACGGCCGCCACCGAGCGATCCGTTGCCACCGCCTTGGGCACGTCATCGACAATGTTGACCACAATGGTGCTGGTGCTGCTGTTGCCCAGCGCATCGGTGGCTTTGTAGGTGAAGCTTTCACTCAGGCTGTTCGGCCCGTCGTTGGCATTCGGTGAGGTTTTCGGCGCCGAGGTCAGGGTGTAGGTGTAGCTGCCGTCGGGGTTGATCAGGATCTGCCCATAGGTACCGGTGGCGCTGCCGACCAGGGTGTAGGTGAGCGCACCGCTGGCGCCTGTGACCGAACCGACCAGGGTGCCGGACGCGGTTTCGCCAGCGTTGCCCGGGTCGCTGCCGATGACCGTACCGGCGGCCAGGTCCTGCCCGTCCTTGCTCAGATCGAGGGCTTTTTCGTAGACCGTCACGTCGCTATCGGGGTTGGCCTTGATCGCGCTGTTGGCGACGTCGATGGTGATGGTGGTGGTGCTTTCATCGCCATCGGAATCACGCACCGTGTAGGTGAACGTATCGGTGGCCCCCGCATCGCCGACCGAATTCTGATTGCTGTGATACACGGCGTTGCCGTTGGCATCGAGGGTCAGGTAGCCATAGGTGCCGTTGATCTGGTTACCCAGCCCGCCGATTGCCGACGTCGAGGTATTGCTACCGGCGCGCACGCCGACCACCGTCGCCGGACCATCGGCGCCGCTGACGTCGTTGCCCAGCACACTGATGTTGACGGTGCCGCCCTCCACTACCGACGACGAGTCAGGTTTGGCGCCCGGCAAGTCATCGATGATGTTGACGTTGATCTGCCCGGTCTTCGTGTCGCCATCCGTATCGGTGGCGACGACGTTGAAGCTCTCGGGGAGACTGTTCGCGCCGTTGGCGGCTGGGTGCACTTCGTTATCGTTGAGGGTGTAGCTGTAGCTCACCACGCCGGTCGCGGCGTTGAACCCGGTGATGGTCAGCGTGCTGCCCAGGGGCGTGACGGCGGTTTGCGGGAAGCCGGCGGCCACGCCACCGCTGACCACGACAATGCCGCCGACGGTCAGGGTTTGCAGGCCATCGAGGGCGGTCACGGTGAAGGTGCCGTTCTGGGTCAGGGCCGGTGCGCTGGGGCTGCTGCCGTCGCTGAGGTTTTTTTCGTAGACCGTCAGCTCACCGCCCTCCACGTCGAGGCCATTGAGGGTCACCGGATCGTCGTTGTTGTAGACATTCAGCACCAGATTCGCGGTGCTGCTGTCGCCGTCCGCATCGGTGAGGGTGTAGGTGAAGGTTTCGCTGCCATCGCCACCGCCGTGCAGGGCCTTGAAGTCGGCATCGCTGGTGTTGAGGGTGTAGGTGTAGGTGCCGTTGGCATTCAGTACCAAGGTGCCGTAAGTCCCGGTGAAGGTACCGGGGGTGATCGGGCCGGCGTTTGCGCCGAGCGCAACCCGGTCCGCGCCTTGCACGTCGTTGCTCAGCACGTTGCCAGTGAGGGTCAGCAAGGTTTCCGAGGCGGTACTGGCGTTGCTGTCGTACACGCCCTTCGGCAGGTCGTCGACGATGTTCACGTCGAGTGAGCCGGTCGCGGTGGTGCCGTTGTCATCGACCACGGTCACGGCGAACTGCTCAGGCAAAGTGTTGGCGCCGTTGGCGATCGGGTGCGCTTCGTTATCGTTGAGGGTGTAGCTG
>NZ_AKJJ01000163.1:0-1993 GCF_000282395.1 Pseudomonas sp. GM55
ACGGGGCCGTCGTTGCTGCCCTCGAACTTCACCTGGGCAGTGGCCCAGCTGAGCGTGCCGTTGCCGAGGCGAATCGCATAGGTAAAGCTGTCCGTCAGCGACTGGCCAGTAGCAAGCGCCTGGAGCTGCGCTTTGAAGGCAGCAGACAAAGTAGCGGCGTCGTAGCCGACCTTACCGTCCGAGGTGATCCAGATCTTTGCACCTTTCGAACTGGTGTCAGTACTCGTCGCCTCAGCCCTCGCCGTATCCTGGGTCAGGAGGTCGGCCGGAGCATAAGCCTTGGTGGCAGTAGAAAGACTGTCCGCGTTGTCGAGTGACCAGAGCGTCTTCGCGTTGCCGCCGAGGTCATTGGACATGACGTCCCAATACATGACCCTCAGCAGATTTTCAGCGGTGGCGGTGGTGGTGAGGATGTCATCCTTCGCCTGCGGCGTGTTGGAAAACGAGGTAACGGTTCCGCCACTGGTAGTTGTAGTGCTAGCCATGTCTTTCTCCCTAGAATGTCACTCTGAGCAAAAAACCGCTGTGGGCCGCTAACAGCCACAAGTCGACTCTTCCTCACCCCACGAACACCTCACTCAACCGGCACCAGCCGGCTGGTCAGCAGCTTCACGCCCGCCCCGATCCTGCCGCCCTGTGGCTCAATGCGCACGATTTGTCCTTGCGCCTTGAACTTCATGGGGCCGCCGGGAGTGTCGAGTTCGATCTCGAACTCAATCAAGCTACCCACCTGCTGCTCGCTATCGGTTTCGAAATACAAACCGGAGGCGCTGATGTCACGGGTGACACCGTTGCTCCCGCCGGTCAGTTGCAGCGACAGGGTGACTTGTTCACGGGGCTCAACTCGGTATGTGCCTTTCATGGTTCCAGACTAAAAAGGACCATTGTTTTTTACATGAGCGCGCTATCCCTTTTTTTCTGGGAGTCAATCAGCCATGAAAACAGTGCTTTATGGGATAAATGTCATGGGAGGGGTTGCCTGAAGCGCTATAGAAAAAAGCTACAGGCTGCAACGATTGCTATCATGATCAGCTAACACAACCCGTCTAAAGAGGCAGCGACCTGCATGCCAATTCAAGTACTGTTAGTTGCTCTACCGCTCGTGGCCTGGGGTCTTGAGCGTCTGGTGGAAAGCGCTCAACCGAGGTTGATGCTGGCGGGTTCGGTGGCGTCGGTGGCGGAATACCTGCTTTCGCTGCACCAATACGCGCCAGATGTGGTGGTACTGGACCTGGACAGCGAGAACTGCATCAAGTCGCTGGCCGACTTGCACAGCCAGACCAAAGCCAAGATTCTGGTAGTGACAGGGTCAAGCGACGTGGCGCTGCATGACAGTGCAGTGCTGGCGGGCGCACGTGGCGTGGTGGATAAGCGGGAGTCGGCATCCGCATCAATATTGCTCAAAGCCATAGAAAAAGTGCATGAAGGCGAACTCTGGATCGATCGCAATGCGACCAGCCGTATCTTCCTTGAACTGGCGCGCAAGAAAGCCGAGCGGGATATAGACCCGGAGCAACACAAAATTGCCAAGCTTACGCGCCGCGAGCACCAGACCATTGCATCGCTGGCCAGCGACCCCTCTGCCCCTGGCAAGCTGGTGGCCGAGAAGCTGCACATCAGCGAGCACACGCTGCGCAACCATTTGACATCGATCTACAGCAAGCTGGGCCTGACGAACCGCGTAGATCTGTATGCCTACGCACACAAGCACGGGCTTTTCACAGGCGATTGAGGACTGCGGCGGCACGCTGGGCGGCGTTCCGATAATTGACTTTGTAGGAGCGAGCTTGCTCCGGGCGGCGTTCCGACGAAGAACCTCTGGACACCCGGTGGCCTCAGACAGCCAGCGTAATCGTTAGAGACCATCGCGAGCAGGCTCGCTCCTACAGGGGCGCCAAAAACAAAACCCCTACCTGCATACGCAGATAGGGGTTTCGGAATTTAATCTTGACGATGACCTACTCTCACATGGGGAAACCCCACACTACCATCG